>CANQWG010000001.1 GCA_947627505.1 uncultured Bacilli bacterium
ATTGGTTGAATTATTTGAAACTTTAGATGTTCGTTTATAAGCTATACCATACTTTTTGGGATTTTATTTTAATTAATGAAAAATTGCTTGTTGTGTAGTAAAATAGGTTTGGAAATTTTTTATGGAACAAGCAGGTGTAATTTATATTTTAACTAATCCGTCATTTCCTCAATATGTGAAAATCGGTTATGCGGATGATGTAAACAAAAGGTTGGAACAATTGAATCGTAGCGAATGTGTGCCTTTCGCTTTTCGATTATATGCTTACTATAAAGTGCCAACTCGCTTAACTGATGTAAAATTGCATTCGCTTATCGATAAATTAAATCCTGATTTACGGGCGATTGAAGAATTTGATGGTAAAAAAAGAGTTCGCGAATTTTATGCGATGGAAGCTAGTGAGGCTTATAATATTTTGCAAACCATCGCGGAGATAAATGGCTTATCTGATAACTTAGTTTTAGTAGAACCGAGTGCTTCGGATTTGGAAAGTGAAAAGAAGGCTACTGAAATAAGAATTAGAAGGAAATTGCCAAATATGAGATGGTTAATTGAACAAAATGTTTTACATATTGGCGATATAGTTTATTTAATTAACCATCCAAATGAAAAAGCGACAGTTGTTGATGAGAAATATGTTAAATACAATAATGAAATTTTAACATTTAATCAGTTTGGATGTAAAATTACGGGATGGAAAACTATTCAAATTTACAGTTGGATGAAAATTGAAGGTGGCACCGAGACTTTATCGCAATTAAGAGAAAAGAAAATGCGCGAATTGCAAATGATTAAATAATAGGTTTTATATGATTTTAACAGCTATTACACCAACTCGAAATTTTAATACTTTATATATCATCTTAGATTCTTTATTTATCGTTTTTTTAATTGGGTTATTAATATGGAAGAAAAGATATGTCACTTTGTTGTGGTCTTTAGCAGGGGGTATTCTTTATTTTATCGTCGATTTTGGATATTTTTATTTACTTAGTAAAAGTCGGACAATCACCATAAATAATGTTGAAGCGAATAGCTTAATGACAGCCTTAGTATTGTTGTGGATGTCATTAAGTTATGGAATCACTAATTTTGCTTATATTTGGCTATGCTTAAAAAAAGATAAAGATCTAAAGTATTGGCTATTATTGATTGTCGGATGGTGGCTAGTTTGTCCGGTGATTGCTACTTTAGGGGGAGAAGCGTCAATTAAGACGTATCGCACGACTGGCGCATATCATGGATTTATGGCGCTTATTTTAGTTGTCGGATACCTTTTGCTGATTATGAGGGATTTAAATACCATCAAAGAAAAACGATCCCCGATTTTAACTCTTAATTTAATTGGAATATCAGTGCAGTTTGCTTGGGAATTCGCTTTGCTTTTACATGGTATTAGACCATTTAATGAAGCGAGTATCATGACGCTTCTTGTAGATTCTTTGATTGAAACGAATTTAGGAATGCCTTATATATATTTAATATTTTGTTTTGTCCATAAAAGAATCAACGATGATCTTACCTTAGTATCAGAGAAGAAAGAGTAACTTAATTCTTAATCGATTTTCGCTAAATACAATTGATATCAAAATTGAAAGTATTATAATAAATAACGTTTTAATGACCACCTAGAAGATAGTTATATTTTGCTTTTAGGTTTGGAGGCAATAAATTGTTAGTTACTTTAATACTCGCAATCATCACTTGTGTTTGTTTGATTTTATCAGTCTTACTATTTCCGAAAATTAAAATTAAAAATTTGGAGATTCATACTTATTGGATTGTTTGTTTAATTGGTGCGTGTTTAGTTTTAATATTCAATGAAGTATCGTTTTCAGAGATCATCGCGGCCTTTACTGCGGATACAAATATTAATCCCATCAAGATCTTAATATTATTTTTTTCGATGACAATCTTATCTTTATATTTAGATGAATTGGGTTTTTTTAAATATTTAGCCAGCAAAGCGGCGTACCTTGCTAAAACACATCAGATGGTATGGTTTTTATTGTTTTATGTGTTAACTTCAGTGCTTACGATCTTCACTTCCAATGATATTGTGATTTTAACTTTGACACCATTTATTTGCTATTTTTGCAAAAATTCAGCGATCGATCCAAAACCATATCTCATCGGTGAATTTGCCGCGGCTAATACTTGGAGTATGATGCTTCTAATCGGAAATCCGACCAATATATATCTTTGTTCGGCAGGTAATATCACATTTATCGATTATTTAAGAACGATGGTTTTACCGACTATTGTCGCGGGAGTCGTGGAATTTTTAATTATCTTTTTGATATTTCATAAATCATTAGCCAAACCAATGACTTATCAAAAAATCAATGAAAAAATTGCCGATCCACTGGGCCTAGCGCTTGGATTAATGCTTCTTTCGTTGTGCTTAGTGCTTTTGATTCTGTCGTCGTTTTTAAATTTTGCAATGTGGATCATCGCTTTAGGATGTGCTTTAGGATTGTTATTTGCGGTGTCGATTAAAAATTTGATTTCACATCAAGGATGGAAAGAGCTAGGCGATACGATAAAAAGAGTTCCGTATGAATTAATTCCGTTTGTTTTATCGATGTTTATTATCGTCGCTTCTTTAAATAAACAAGGAATCGCAGCTTATTTAACCGCAATACTCGATGGATCATACGCGATTTTTACTTATGGCAGCGCTTCTTTTTTGACCGCTAATCTTATCAATAATATTCCCATGAGTGTACTTTTCTCAACTTTGCCTCATATGGAAAATATCAATAATATCAAAGCTTTATATGCGACGGTTATCGGATCTAATCTAGGGGCTTTTTTAACGCCTTTAGGGGCTTTAGCCGGAATCATGTTTACGCAATTGGTTAATAAATATGAAGTTAAATATGATTTTAAAACTTTTATTGAATATGGTGCTATAATTTCAATACCGACATTGTTAAGTGCTCTTGTAACGCTTGAATTTGTCATTTAAAAAAATTAAACCAATAAAACAAGTGATGAGGACGTATTAATTATGCAAAACATCGATGTGAAAGAAGAACTTATTAAACTTTTAGAAGGTGATATGTCGTACTTTGAACCATTTTATGAGAAGACCAAACAATCGGTTTTTTACAATATCTTGGCGATTTTAAAAGATTACGCTTTAAGTGAAGATGCGTTGCAAGAGACATATGTTAAATTCTTGGAAAATCTTCATAAACTAAAAAAAGATCAAAATATTCTCGGTTATTTATATACTATCTCAAGAAATATTTCTTTGGATATAATTCGAAAAAGAAAACGCGAAGTGAGTATAGAGACTTATGAAAGAACTCTTAAAGATGAAAATAGCGAGAATCTTGAAAGCGATATTTTAGAAATCGCTAAGCGAATTCTTAATGATAAAGAATTTGAAATAGTAATTCTTCATCTAGTCAATGATATGACGCATAAAGAAATCGCCAAATTGAAACATCGACCATTAGGAACTATTCTCTGGTCTTACAATAATGCCATTAAAAAATTGCGAAAAGAGGTGAAAGTCAATGAGTGAGGAAAAAAATTTAAAGGATGAGTTAACTAACTCTTTAAAAGAGTACACGATTAAAACTCAAGCCCAAGATATTATCGATGAATATCATTTACGCTCTTTGGAAAAGAAAACTAAATCAAATCATCGTTGGATATATGGACTAGTTTCAGGCTTTGCCGTAGCTGTACTGATTTTTACTTTTGTGTTTCCTCATTTGATATCTAATGTAGTCGAAGATCCGTTTACGACCGTTCTTACAGATCGTTCAAGAAAGAATCAAACTGCCTTTTCCTTGTTTTCAGCCATTAATATTATGGATGAGATGAATGATGGCACCCCTAAAAAATTAAAAAGAAAGATAGATAAAAACGAGTTTGATTTACTCACCGATCAATTTGATAAATCATACCCTCTTGTCGATTCGTTGTTTGATAATCAAAATACCTACAATGCAGAAATAATACCATTAAATAATGATTACACCGGCAAATATGGTACTTATCATTATCAACTGGATTTAGTGATTGAAAATGTTCATTATGAATTCTATTCCAACATGTCCTTTGAAGATGAAGACGATGATGAAATCGAAACCGAATTTTACGGAGAATTAGTGATCGGCGATCTTTCATACAAGACAACCATTAATATTGAACGAGAAGATGATGAACAAGAAGTGGAGATGGAAATCCAATTTTCGGAGCAAAAAGTTTTATCTATCGAACAAGAAAATGAACTGGATGAGATTGAATACGAGTATCTTTTAAAGCAAGATGATGAGGTTTTATATGAAAAGAAACTTAAAGTAAAACATACAAAAGTTGAACCAAAATGCAGTTTATCAATCAAAACTCCGTCTTATTTCATTAATTACACTGATATCAAAATTGAATCTAACGGCAATTTTGTAGTGTCTTATAAGTATCTTGATAGTGAGGGGAAATTTAAGATCGAAATATCATCAAACGGAAGGCGATATATCGATGAAACGAATAACTTTGAAAAAAATTTTTAAATAAATCCAATAAAATGAATTTGTAATTCGTATTTATAGCAGATAAAACAAAGGAGAACAAATTTATGAAAAAACTTTATTTAATTCCATTATCACTGATCGCACTATCTTTAGTGGCTTGTGGAGCGGTAGATCTAACATCAAGCAATTCTTATAACGATAGTGAGCACAGTGATACTCCACACGTCTCTTTAGACAGTGGCTTTGACGATGATGTAATTCTACCATCAATGAAGAGTGCTGAAACATTGGCATATCAAGCGGTTCCTTCAGTTGTAACTTTATCGCATCAAATGATGCCGACAATGAAAGCCAAAAAAGCAATTTCCACTGAAACCAAAAATCAAATTGAAACATTGTTACCGACTATTGATTTACTAATTAACAATGCTTCTTTTGAAAGTGAATTAGCAGAATCTGAAATCGCCGATTATCAAATTAAACAAACGATCACGTTTACTGATTTTGATCTTACATCGCAAACGATGGAACTTTATTACAATGTAACGGTATTAGAAAATAGAGATCGTCAAAAAAGAGCGCCTGGAGATATCGATAGCACAGTTGATTCTTCTAGTGATGTATCATCCGATACTCCAGTTACAGACACCACTGAAGAACCTTCAGTTGAAAGTGATGTAACTTCAGATCCAACCGATGAAACCTCTTCGTTAGAGAGTGATGGTTCTTCTATTACATCTGAAGTTGTTTCTAGTGAAGAAACGACAACTCCTGATGTATCAAGTGAGAATAATACCTCTTCCTCAAGTTCTATGCCGATGAATTATGAAGTGAATTCACGCATGGAAGGTATCGTTAAATACGGAGAAAACACTTATCCGTTTATCGGAGAAAACGAAGTTGAAAATGAACATAATGAACATGAAACAGAACTTGAATTAAGAATCTTTACCAATGATGCGAAGACCGATTTTATCAAAGTTAAACAAGAAATCGAAATCGAAGACAATGAAACAGAAGAAGAATATAAATATGAAGTATATCAAAATAAAAAAGTCGTTTCGTCTTTCGCTTTTGAAAAAGAAAACGAAAATATGCAAGATGAAATTAAAATCAAACTCTTATTAGAAGGAACTAAATATTCATTTAAAGTCTATAATGAGAGAGAAGATACTTTCATTGAAATCAAAGTTGATGGAAAAAATGATCGAGATTCAAAAATTACGTATAAAAAAATTGTTACTGAAGATCAAAACGGAAATAAAGTCGAGCAATTTGTTGAAGTTCAATAAAGAAATTTTCAAATAAATATTATTTAATCTAAAAAGCTGATAACTGAGTTTATCGGCTTTTTTAAATGTAAAGTATGGCATTTTTGACTATAAAAACCTAGTTTAGTCACATAAAATACAAAAAAGACTTAAATTATTTGATAAATATGGTATGATTAAGACAAGAAAAAAACATCTTTCGATGTTTTAGTGACAACTGATTTGTCTAAGTTTTGGAATAATCTTTATTTGAACTCGAATGTTAATTAAGGTATATTAACGAACTAATGATAAATCAATTTGGGAGGATTTGTCAAGATGGGAAGTAAACAATTTTTAGGATTAGACTTAGGAACGAATTCTATTGGTTGGTGTTTAACTGATGAGAATTACGATGTCATCAAAAAACAAGGAAAATCCCTTTGGGGTGTAAGGTTGTTTGATGAGGCCAGTGATTGCAAAGAGCGGAGAATGCATCGCGGTGCAACTCGAAGATTAGAAAGACGGAAAAAAAGAATAAGACTTCTACAATCGTTATTTAATGATGAAATAAAAAAAGTCGACAAAAGTTTCTTTGAAAGATTAGAATTATCAAAATTTCATTTTGAAGATCGTGTAGATAGATTTAATAATGTTCAAACGTTATTTATTGATAAGAATTTTTCCGATAAACAATATTATAAAAAATACCCGACTATATATCGTCTTAGAAAACATCTTTTAGAATCAAAAGATAAAGAAGATATTCGCCTTATTTATTTAGCAATTCATCATGCAATTAAATATCGTGGAAATTTTTTGAGTTTAGGACAAACGTTTAATATAGATAGTCAGGATGATTTGCAAAAAAATTTTGAAAATTTAAATGAACAATTGAGGATGCTAAATAAAGATACCATTAAGTTTGATGCGGAAATATATAAAGATAAAATAAAACCATCGATTGAAAAGCGATTTTCAATTTCTATAGTGAAAGATGTCTTAAAAGAATATTTTCCTACTGCTGACAAATACATTGAAAAAATTGTCTACCCATTAATCGCCGGTGCCAAAGTAAAAGTTGCAGATATTTATGAATTAGCGAAAGGGGACGAAGAAAATCTCGAAAAGAAAGATATTACTTTTAGTAGTGAAACCTTTGATCTTGATTTCGAAGAAATAAAAATGGGAATGCAAGATGATACTCATTCAGCGATAGTTTTAAACTGCAAAGCGATTTATAATTTCTTTAAATTAGAGAGTATTCTAAAAGGTAAAAAATATCTTTCGTTAGCGATGGATAACCGCTATGAATGTCATAAGCAACAATTAGCCGAACTTAAAAATTACGTTAAAAAACATGGTAGTTTAAACTTATACAATAAAATATTCAGAGAAGTTGATAAAGATTTAAATAACTACCCTCGATATGTTGGTTCAAATCGGGTCAATAATCAAGGACAGCGGTTTAACAGATGTAGCAAAGATGACTTTTATAAATTTCTGAAAAATGCGCTAAATTTACAAAAAAACATAACGGATGATGAATATTTAAACAAAATAAATGAATTGATGAATGATGGAGAATTTCTTGCTAAACAAAATTCTACCGATAATGGGATTTTTCCATATCAAATGAACGAAATGGAAATTAACCAAATTATTGATAACCAAAAACAATATTATCCATTCTTTGATCAACGCGATGAAACCGGATTAAGCGTTAAAGAAAAAATATTAGCGATACTTAAATTTAAAATTCCGTATTTTGTCGGTCCATTAAATTCCAAGAGCCCTTTTGCTTGGTGTCAAAGAAAAGAAGGCAAAGAACACGAAGAGATTTTACCTTGGAATATTGAAAGTATCGTCGATTATGAAAAAACCGCGGAAACCTTCATCAATAAAAGTTTGAATCATTGCACTTATTTAAACGACGAATTTTGCTTACCTAAAAATTCAATTCAATATAGTGCCTTTAATTTATTAAACGAATTAAACAAAATTTTTATTAATGGTAAGCCGATTACGTATGAAGACAAAATTGATGTCATTGAAAATCTTTTTATTAGCGATAAGAGAAAGGTAACTAAAAAATCACTCAAAAATTTCTTTAAAGGAAAATATGGTACTGAAGTTTCACTTACGACTTCAAACGATAAGGAGTTAGAAGAGATTAAATGTAACCTTAACTCTTATAGAACTTTTGTCCAATTATTGGGACGAGATTTTGTAGATCATAACATTCAACTGATTGATAAAATAATTCGCGATATCACGCTTTTTGATGATAAAGCTATTTTAGCGTCAAGATTAAGGAAAATATATCATATCGATGAATCGATCATCGGGAAAATTAAAACTTTAACTTATGAAGGCTATGGTAGATTGTCGGAAAAATTGATTACAGGATTAAAGGTACCGGTAGTAAATATCAACACTGGTGAAGTTATCTTCAAGAGCATTTTACGATTGATGTTAGATACTAATGAAAACTTCATGGAGATAATTAACAATAGTGACTATAATTTTAAAAAATTGATTGATGAAAATAATCCTTCAGAAGAAGAAAATGTAGATATAGAGTCATATGTTGATGCTCTCTATGTTAATCCTCAAATGAAACGTACGCTTATTCAAGCTTATCGTATCATTGAAGAACTGAAAAAAATAACCAAGAAACCTATTGATGAATACTATGTTGAAGTTTCAAGAAGTAATCAAGCTGAAAAGGTAAGAAAATTAAGCAGACGTACGTTCTTAATTCAGTTATACAAGCAACTTGAAGAAATTTGTAGGAAAGAAACGGAGAATCAAATTGCACAAAGTTATGATACCTTCATAAAAGAAGGACTGGAGGCTTTAAACAATAAATCTGATAGTGAATTCCGCAGCGATAAATTGTTTTTGTATTATTTGCAACTTGGAAGATGTATGTATTCTAATAAACCGATAGCTTTAAGCGATTTATATGATAGTAAAATCTGCGATATTGACCATATTATTCCACAATCAAAGTTAAAGGATGATAGTATTGAAAATAGGGTATTGGTCCTTCAAGAATTTAATCGGTGCAAAAGCGATGTTTTCCCGATTCCGCAAAGCTTGTTATTTACAGGACATCAGTCTTTTTATCGAATGTTACACAAAAATCGCTTAATGGGTAATAAAAAATTAAATAATCTTTTAAGAAATGAACCTTTAAGCGACAATGAACTACAGCAATTTGTCAATCGTCAATTAGTGACGACAAACCAAGCGGTAGATGCATTAATCAATCTTATCAAACATATGGAAAATATGGATGAAACTAAAGTAATTTACTCTAAGGCTGAAAATGTGACCATCTTCAGAAAAAAATTTAACATCGTAAAGTGTCGTGATACAAATGATTTACATCATGCCCATGATGCATATCTTAATATCGTTGTCGGTAGAACTCTTAGTTCATATTTTGGCTATAAAGGCGATAAAGAATATTATAAAAGAACATTTAATATTGAAAAAATCCTAGAACGTAATGTTTATAGTGGGAAAACTTTGGTTTATGAATATCCTAATACCTTACAAAAAGTGAAAAAGCAGATATTTACTAGATTTGATATTTTAGTTACTAAGCGGCAATATGTAGGAAATAAATTATTTGAGCAAATCAGTATTCAACCTGCGGCTGAAGGTTTATATCCTTTGAAAGCATCGGATAATCGATTGTTAGATACTGCTAAATATGGTGGTTATAACCATTTGGCTAATGGATTTTACTGTTTGGTTAAATCACTTGATAAAAAAGGTAAAGAATTTGTGTCGATTGAAGCGATGCAAAATATTTATGTTAAACCTACCGATTCAATAGAAAAGAAAAAAGAGTACTTAATCAAAATAAAGAAGTTAAACAATCCGCAAATAATAAATGAATTATTACGGATCAATATGGTTATAGAGCAAGATCATAAAAAATTTTGTATTACCGGTAAAACAAATGAAAGTCTTTTAATTCAAAATCTTAAACAAATTACTTTTGCTGAAAAAGAAATTAATTTATTTAAAAAGCTTTCAAAATTAAATAAAATTTGTATGGAAAAAGGCTTAAAACTTAATAATAAAGATGATTCAAAAATAAAATCATATTTTAAAATAACCGAAGATCTTTCAAATCATGATAGTGAAATCGTGATAAGTCCTGCAAAAAATGATAAAGTCCAAAAAATTACCTTAAAGGATTCGGAACTTATCGAAATGTATAAAATAATAGTCACAAAATTGAATAAAAATGTCTTAAGCGAATATTCAAATTTAAATAAGATAAAGATTAATTTAGAAGATGAAAATTCTTTTGAAAAATTTAATAATCTAAATATCTTTTTAAAGGCTTATGTCATTACGGAAATGCTCAATTTAACTAAGTGTGATCGAGTTACTTCTGATTTATCTTTAATTGGATTATCTGCTAATTCAGGTGTATTAGTCATAAATAAAAAAATAACTGCGGGTATGCGAATAGTGAACGAATCTATAACCGGTTATTATCGAAAGGTAATCTATGAGGCAAAATAGATGAGTTTTAGAACGGTAGTAATAAAAAACAGATGTAAGTTAGAATATTCTTTAAATCAATTAATTTATCGAGGAGAGAATGAACTAAAAATAAATATAAATGAAATCACTAGTTTAATCATTCAAAGTTCCCAAGTAGCGATTACTAGCGCTCTTATTTCTAAATTGATTGAAAATAAAATAAAGGTTATATTTTGTGATTCCTATCACAATCCTCAATGTGAATTAATACCTTATTATGGCAATTATAACGTAAAAGAAAAAATTACTACACAAATGTCGATTACAAAATCTTGTGCTGACATCACATGGAAAGAGATTGTTTATCAAAAGATTTTCAATCAATTACAAAATTTACAGTATAAAGGCTATGAATTGGCAAGCGAAAAACTTAAAGTATATTTAAATGAAATTGAAGTAGGAGATATCAGTAATCGCGAAGGTCATGCAGCGAAAGTTTACTTTAATGCACTTTTTGGCAATACATTTTCTAGAGATCAAAAAAATGACATCAATGCTTTTTTAGATTACGGATATGCTATTTTGCTCTCTGCAATAAATCGTGAAATTAAAAACTTAGGATATTTAACTGAAATTGGTATTCATCATATTGGCAATACTAATCCATTTAATCTCTCTTGCGATTTTATTGAACCTCTTCGACCTTTGGTTGATTTTTATGTGATTGCGGGAAAATTGAATATTGATAATTTCAAAAAAGAATTAGTAAATTTATTGAATGTCAATGTCTTCATAGATGATAAAACAATGATATTGGATAACGCAATTAGGGTATATGTACAGTCCCTTTTTCAAGCATTAATTAAAGAAGACATAAAGGAAATAAAATTTATTCAATATGAACGAGTATAGATATATGAGAATCATTTTGTTTTTCGATTTACCGGTAGAAAATAGTAAGCAACGGAAAAATTATCGACTTTTTATTAAAACCTTAAAAATGAATGGATTTTTTCAAATGCAAAAATCTGTGTACTGCAAAATGAGTATTGATCCGCAAAATGCTGAAAGTACTATCAATAGAATAAAAAGCAATATTCCTTCTGAAGGAATTATCACAGCGTTAACAGTCACTGAAAAACAATTTTCAAACATTAATTATTTATTGGGCGATTATAAGACAGAAGTACTGCAAACCGACGAAAGGTTGGTTGAGCTATGATATATTTAAGATTTAAACAAATTGATTATCAATTTGTTATAAATAATAACATTTGCCATTACTTGGTTGTTGAAAACCAACATTTATTTGCTGAATTATTGAATAATCTCATGATGTATGATGAAGAAAGTATCTTTCTTTCAGATAATTATCAAATTATTAATTTAAAAAAAGAAATGTTTATTATAGAAAACATTTTAAATTTTGAAATAAATAATAAAAAGTATATAAACCAATTATATAATTATATTGATAAAAGCAATTCTAATCAAAATATGGCTCAAAAGCTTGCTGCAGTTAATGTGTTATTGTCAGAAATAATTGCGGAGGTTAAGTTAGATACTAACATCACTTTAGAATATAAAGAAGTAATTAATTTAATTGATATTTTACAAATGTTTGATATAAAAGTTGATCTTGATAATACCGATTTAATCCATAAATTATTGATTTATATCAAATTTATTGGACTAATTTACAATACAAAGGTTATTATTATCCCATTTTTAGATTCTTTTTTAACTCCTCAAGAAATTCTAACTCTTATTCAAGAAGTTTCTTTGCTAGAAATATGCATTTTTATACTTAGTCCATATGATAAATCGTTATTAAATGTAAATAGAGTAATTGTTGATAATGATTTATGCTTAATATAGAATAAAATTGATTAGATATTTTATTTAATAACTAGAAAAAGTTTGTACTAAAAGCCTTTAATTTGAGGTTTGAGAGTAATGTTAAATAAGGTATCTAATTAACTAGCCATTTCTAGGCAACAAGAAAAGAAGTGTTTGAGAGTAATGTTAAATAAGGTATCTAATTAACTATATTATTAGCAGATATGCACCACGTATCTGTTTGAGAGTAATGTTAAATAAGGTATCTAATTAACTCAAACGGGGGGGGACGCTTCCAGAATTTCGTTTGAGAGTAATGTTAAATAAGGTATCTAATTAACTGACTCTATTTTTGTTTTTTACTACTCATCGTTTGAGAGTAATGTTAAATAAGGTATCTAATTAACTGTGGTTTTCATTCCACATATAAGGAGGATGTTTGAGAGTAATGTTAAATAAGGTATCTAATTAACATCTTTTGGCGGGTCCGCGTTGCCTGAATTGTTTGAGAGTAATGTTAAATAAGGTATCTAATTAACAAGCGCCACCAATATTCTAGCGGATACGTCGTTTGAGAGTAATGTTAAATAAGGTATCTAATTAACGATAAATATAACTATGATGTTTTAAGGCCTGTTTGAGAGTAATGTTAAATAAGGTATCTAATTAACTAAATACGCAGGACGTCCACCTTATCAAGAGTTTGAGAGTAATGTTAAATAAGGTATCTAATTAACATTTTCAAAAATTAAAAGCTTCAAGAAAAAGTTTGAGAGTAATGTTAAATAAGGTATCTAATTAACATTCCACCTCCTAAAATAGCATCCAACGAAGTTTGAGAGTAATGTTAAATAAGGTATCTAATTAACATTTGCGACATATTGTTCGCCTTGCTCATTGTTTGAGAGTAATGTTAAATAAGGTATCTAATTAACCAAACGGGGGGACTGATTCCAGAATTTTAGGTTTGAGAGTAATGTTAAATAAGGTATCTAATTAACGATATTAGCGGTATTTCGATTATTAGGTGGGTTTGAGAGTAATGTTAAATAAGGTATCTAATTAACTTATTTATTCCTACTTAGTTAATAAGTCTTGTTTGAGAGTAATGTTAAATAAGGTATCTAATTAACTGATTTTGTCGACGTTAGTAAACATTTTTCTGTTTGAGAGTAATGTTAAATAAGGTATCTAATTAACCCTAAGCGCCTTTAATCGCTCCACGTTTGCGTTTGAGAGTAATGTTAAATAAGGTATCTAATTAACTCAGAGTCCCATATTGTCGCGACTTTAGTCGGTTTGAGAGTAATGTTAAATAAGGTATCTAATTAACAAATATTTTATTTTTAATCATGCATACCTCGTTTGAGAGTAATGTTAAATAAGGTATCTAATTAACTCAAACGACGAGCTAGACGAGTTATATTACGTTTGAGAGTAATGTTAAATAAGGTATCTAATTAACAAGTAAGTAGATAAAACATCACTACCGGCGGGTTTGAGAGTAATGTTAAATAAGGTATCTAATTAACATGAATCCTCTAACAAATCGAATGAATCCAGTTTGAGAGTAATGTTAAATAAGGTATCTAATTAACAGAACTAAAAGAAGTTTCATTGTCATTCATGTTTGAGAGTAATGTTAAATAAGGTATCTAATTAACATATTTGAGCGCGATAACTAATACCATACAGTTTGAGAGTAATGTTAAATAAGGTATCTAATTAACCGTTAACAAAAACATCGCCTCAGACGCGCAGTTTGAGAGTAATGTTAAATAAGGTATCTAATTAACTGATAAACTTCAGAGCAAACCAAAGCATTAAGTTTGAGAGTAATGTTAAATAAGGTATCTAATTAACCTTAACGATGACTTTTAACGATGTCACGTTGTTTGAGAGTAATGTTAAATAAGGTATCTAATTAACAAACGACGATTCAGAGCGGAGGATAAGGAGGTTTGAGAGTAATGTTAAATAAGGTATCTAATTAACCCTCACTATATCCATCTCCTTTACCGAGACGTTTGAGAGTAATGTTAAATAAGGTATCTAATTAACATTTCTAAATGAATAATAATAATCATCGATGTTTGAGAGTAATGTTAAATAAGGTATCTAATTAACAAAAGAAATTATATAAAGAAAATTTTATCTGTTTGAGAGTAATGTTAAATAAGGTATCTAATTAACGAGGTGGAATATGCAAGCAATAATTAATTTGTTTGAGAGTAATGTTAAATAAGGTATCTAATTAACGATGTTCAACGCGACAAAGTAATCAGGACAGTTTGAGAGTAATGTTAAATAAGGTATCTAATTAACCTCCACGTGTAGCGTTGTAAGAAAGAATATGTTTGAGAGTAATGTTAAATAAGGTATCTAATTAACTGGTGTTAATTCTTCACAATGGCTATGTAGTTTGAGAGTAATGTTAAATAAGGTAATTAAATTATAAAGAAATAAATTTAGATTGAGAACATATGTATGATTATTAATACTGGTCAAAGAACAGACATTCCGGCATTTTATGCAAAATGGTTTATCAATCGGATTCGTGATGGTTATGTTTATGTACGAAATCCATATTATCCAAATCTTGTAACTAAATTCATTTTAGACCCTAAGATTGTTGACGTTATTGCTTTTTGTACAAAAAATCCTCGACCGATGTTTTTGTATCTAGATGAATTAAGCCGTTATGGTCAATTATGGTATGTAACTATAACAGGATTTGAAAAGGATATAGAGCCAAATGTTCCATCAATTAATGAAGTTATCCAAGATTTTCAATATTTATCAAAAAAAATCGGAAGCGATTCTATTGGGTGGAGATATACTCCGATTATCATTAATGAAAAATATACTATTCAATGGCATATCGAAACTTTTGAATATATCGCTTCTCATTTAGAGGGTTATACTTCTTTAGTGGTTTTCGGATTTGTTGATCTTTATGATAAGGTTAAAAAAAGACATCCGGAATTTAAAGAGTGTTCTTCTGAAGATAAAATTTATCTAGCAAAAGAATTTTTACGAATCGCTCAAATGCATCATTTTTCTTTAAGGTTATGCTCCAAAGAGAAATGGTTAAGTGAGTATGGAATTGATGTTGATGGGTGCATGCGAATCGAAGATTACGAAAGGGCCATTCATAAACATTTAAATATCAAAAAAAAGATGCAAGCAAGAAAAGGATATTGTGCATGTTATCTTTCAAATGATATAGGGGCGTACAATAGTTGCCCACATTTTTGCCAATATTGTTATGCTAATTGTGAAAAACAAATAGTATTAGATAACTATAAAAAGCATGATGACAATTCATCATTTTTAATTGGTAATTTAAAGAAAGACGATCGTATTACTGAAGCTAAACAAGAAACTTTTATAGAAATTTCATTGTTCTAAAATATTTTTAGATTGATAGTAAAAAAGCAGAATAACTATTATAAGGCTATTTTGTTTTTTTTTAGCTTTAATTAGTGTGCTAAGGTTAATTGCTTTTTCTTTATAAAAAATGTGTTAATTGAAACTGTAAAAAAACTTTACTTTGCTTATTGCTATAACGTTATAGTTGTTTTATACTGAGATTATGGAGAAAGTATTTATGAAAAAAACACTTGTAAATGTAAGCGCTATCATATTCCTCCTGCTGTCGTTTATGGTTTCATGCACTAACAATGTTAGTAGTGAAGAAGTAACAACATCGATAGGATCTACACCCGAAGAAACGATTAGGGTTAGTACTAAAAATTCTTATAGTAATCCGACTTATCAGTTAGCAAATGGTATTAAAACTCCAACATATACAGCGGATCCGTTTGTGGTTCGTGATAGTGATGGAACATACTATTTGTATTGTACTCAAACTGATGCTTATACTCCAAATCTAACATTTCAAAGAGGACCTACATGGAAATCTATAAATCTCGTTGATTGGGAATATGTGAGTGATGTATTTGCCGATTATAACCCTACGTGGGGAACTATGGGTGCCGGTGTATGGGCGCCGACTGTAGTTAAGATTAATGATACTTGGAATTTCTATTACTCTTTATCAACCGGAGGTGATGCAAATCCGGGAATCGGAGTAGCGACAAGTCCTACTCCATATGGTCCTTGGACCCACTATGGGAAGTTATTTAATTCTGAAGAAATAGGCGTCACTAATTCTATTGATCCATATGTATTTTTGGATGATGGAAAAGTTTATATGGTTTTTGGTTCTTTTGGAGGATTAATTACTTTAATAGAATTGACTGCTGATGGACTTGGTTTAAAAAACGGAATCGAATATCAAAAAGAAAATAAAATTGCCATAGCGGGTTATGAAGTCTTTGATTTAAATAATTACGAAGGAACCTTTATTTTAAAAAAAGACGGTTATTATTATCTATTTTTATCAACCGGTTCATGTTGCAGTGGAGTAAACTCGACCTATAAAGTTGTTGTTGCACGTAGCGAAAAATTAGAGGGACCTTATATTGATAGTAATGGTAAAGGTATGTTTAAACCGAATTGTGGCGATCCGGTTGTCGTTCCTTCTTTAAGTGGGGCTATGGGAACAGGCCATTGTGCGATTATAAATGACGATAATGATAATCTTTGGATGTTGTACCATGGCTATGATACGACAAGTGCGACCAAAGATTCGCGAGTTTTATATCTTGATCGATTGATTTTCGACGAAGATACCAAAATGCCGCATGTAGAAAATTACAAAGCTTCTAACCATGAAGTTTTAGATGGTCCTTATATACGACAATTGGAGGAATAGTATGAAAATAAAAGGATATATTTCCCTATTTGTTTTGATGATGTTGATGGTGGGGTGCAGTCAAATAACAACGGATAGTGCAACTACGGAGATGACTTCTTCTGAAGATAGTTCAATTCAAGATAAGATTATCCATAAAACTTATCAAAATCCATTAAGGTTTTATAAGCAAGATGGTAGTGAATATTTTGTCGGAGCCGCTGATCCCGATGTGCTTAAAGGAGATGACGGATATTTCTACATGTATTGTACAAACACTTATTGCGAAATGGGTAATAAAGGAATGAATTATGACCGCGGACCAATTTTCAGAAGTGAAGATTTAATAAATTGGAGCTGGGTTGGAAGTGTTTTTGATGGTTATAGTAACGCGCTGGATTGGGGTGATAAAGATGCGGGTGTATGGGCGCCATCAGTGATAAAAGTCGGTGATAAATACAATTATTATTATTCGTTATCTTTATGGGGAGATCCTAATCCGGGAATTGGAGTAGCGACAAGTCCTACCCCATATGGTCCTTGGACACACTACGGGAAGTTGCTTGATTCAACTCTTTCGGGTGTCAGCAATTCTATTGATCCACAGCCTTTTTATGACAATGGTCAATTGTATATTTTATGGGGCTCTTTTTATGGTATTGGAATAACTGAATTGACTGATGATGGTACTGAAGTATTTTATGGATTAGACGATCTTAAAAATCATGTACATTATCTCGTTGCCGATAATTCGGGCGGTAGTATGGACATTGAAAAAAATTACGAAGGCTCTTATGTCATAAAAAAGGATAATACCTATTACTATTTTGGTTCTCAAGGTGTGTGTTGCGGAGGAAGAACTTCTACGTACCGCGTAAAAGTAGGAAAATCCAGTAATTTGTTTGGTCCATATTATGATTCTTCAGGAGAGACACTAGATAAAGGTAATTATGGAGATCTAGTGATTGGTCCAAGTGATTTAGTGGCCGGAGTTGGTCATAACACTGTTGTCCAAGATTACGAAGGCGAATATTGGTTATTTTATCACGGATATGACGTAAATGGAGAATACCCCGATGAAAGAACCATATTAATGGATAAATTATTGTGGGATGAAAATACAGGGATGCCATATGTAAAAGATCATAAAGCATCGATTTATGAAGATTTAGTAGGTCCGGCAGTTAAAGAATTTTAGGAGGTAAAAAAAGTGAAAAGAAAAGCTTACTCATTGTTTGTTTTAGCGGCTGTTTTAAGTTTAATGGGCTGTAACAATAGCAACAATGAAATTTCATCAGTCAATCTTAGTGACGAAGGCGATTTAGTTCGCGATGAGAATGGAAACATTGTCTATGAAAATGTCAAATTGAAACTTTGGTCAGTTACAACCGGCGATGATGCTGCAGTACAAGATACGATTATTAATCGATTTAATCAACTTTATAACGGAATGATTAATGTTGAAGTAACCCATCATTCTCGTTATGACATTGAATCGTTATTGGCCAACACTATGAATTTTGATAAAGACAATGCTCCGAATTTAATTTTCAATCATGGTAGTAAGGCGGTTGAATATGCTAATAATAAGTGGATTTATGATGTAACTCCATTTTTCGAAAAATCGGAGATTCAATTTGATAAAGAGGATTTTGCCAGTTCTTTATTAGATGCGGTGACTTTAGATGGAGCGACATATGGAATGCCGATCGATTGTCATAGTGTAATGATGGAAATGCGACTAGATATTTTAGAAAAGAATAATCTAAAAGTTCCGACCAACTATTATGAATTAGTGGAAGTTTGTGATGAAGCTGCAGAATTGGCACAAAACAATAATTTATGGATTCGCGGTGAAAATTCACAAGGTTATGATGCTATAACATGGCGAAAAGCCTCAAATGCAGAAGAGTACACAGCCTTTCCGATATCGTTTGGTGATATGTGGGTACATGAATTTTTCGGATATACGGCGGCAATTCAAAATGGCGGTTCTTTAGTGAATCCCGAAAATCAATATCCGGGATGGTACTCTCAAGAATCGGTTAATGGTTTACAAGTTTTGAAAGATTGGATTTTCCCGACTGAAACAAGCGTAAATAAAAATCCGCTTTCAAAGGATTATGGTTCTTCCTACGATGTTGGCGATGAACCATTTAGAAATGGCTCGGCAATTTTTAAATTACAAGGACCTTGGTCTTATCAAAATGACTTAAATGATTTTGATCGTACGTTAGCTAAAGATGGTGGAAGCGATAATATTACAACTCGCAATATCGGTAAAATGCTAGCGCTCGATGATTCCAAACCATATGCAAGTAAAATCAAAGGCGAAGGTCACGCTTTGATGATGGTCAGTACGACAACATCTTTAACTAAATTATGCGCTGAAACAGTATTTATGGATTATATTGCATATTCAAGTGGCATTGAATGGGCTAAACGCGGCCATATTCCGGCAGTTAATTCGGTTGCTCAATCGGAAGATTATCGAAATGATCCTGAATACGATAAATACATCAAATATTGGGGTGCACCAGAAGATTATGTGGTCGTGCCACCGACAAAATTTTACACCCATATCGACAATTATTTTAAAGGAGCATTACAAAAGATTTTAGCTGCTTCTTTCAAAGATCAATCGATCGATTCGATTTTAAAACAAGAATATGAAGATTGTATTGCATATATCAACCTTTATTCATAGAGGAAAAAAATGAAACAAACAACAACGCTTATTGAATACGCTACAAAAAAAGAACATCGGAAAAACAATATCAACAAAGCAGGTATTGTCGGATTCTTTTTAGGACCATATGGAATATGTTTTGCTTTATTCTTTATATTTCCATTGGTTTTTGGAATCATCATGTCTTTGTGTTCTTTTGATGGCAGCTCAATCTATCCTTCTCAATTTGTTGGGTTTGACAATTTTACAAAATTATTCACAAATCCGATTTTGGCAAGAGATTTTTGGAAAAGCGTTTGGGTGACGATTCGTTTTGATTTAATCATTGTTCCGCTTTCTATTTTGATTCCTTTGGGCTTAGCTTTGTTAATATCGATGAAACCACCCGGATATAAATTTTTTCGCTCGTGCATTTACCTTCCAGGAATATTCCCGCTAACAGCTACAGGTCTAATTCTGTTAAAGATGTTTGACTATCGTAACGGATTTATCAATGCCTTTTTTAACGTCAGTATCGATTGGTTTGGTCAAACAAATACCGCATGGTTTATGATTGGATTATTTTGTTTGTGGTGCGGTATGGGTGGCAATTTCATAATCCTATGTGCGGGATTAGAAAATGTAGATAAAACCTTGTTTGAAGCTGCTAGTGTTGATGGATGTAATAAAATCGATAAATTCTTTCATATAACTTTACCCGCTATAAAGCCACAATTATTTATATGTTTGTTTACAACTTTCATCGGATATATGAATCTATATGGACAATTGTTAATTCTAGCTTCGAATACTCCTGATCAAAGTGAAATGAAAAGTGCTGTATTCCGCATTCAAGATATGTTAATTGGAAACTCGAAAGGGTATGGTTATGCGGCGGCTATGGGAATCTGTCTCGGTCTTATCATCATTGTAATTGCTGTCGTCCAATTAGTAGTTACAAAAGAACGGAAAGGAGGTAGCAAACATGAAGAAAAATTCATGGCTTGGAAAAAATCTCGGTAAACTTATCGCCTTTATCGTTTTGCTTCTCGTATCGCTATTAATGCTTACTCCGATCATTTGGGGCATTTTGGGATCATTTCGCCATTATCGTGATTTTCAAAGCAACTCTAGTCATTTCTTTCCGTCGTGGGATGCCTTTACATTTGATGGATATCAGGAATTGTTTTCTAAAACCACATATGTCGAAGGTCAAGGTAATAATTGGTTTCCCATTTGGAATTGGCTGTTTAATTCCTTGATCGTCGCTCTTGGAGGTACGTTATTATATTTGATTATCGCTGCTTTTGCCGCTTACGCTTTTGTGTTTTTGGATTTTAAATGGCGAGATAAAATATTTTATTTTCTGATTGGAACCATGACCATTCCCGGAATTATTTCTACCGCACCGCAGTTGATCAATATGTCGATGATGGGATTTTATAAAAGTTTATTAGGTCTTATCGCTCCGACACTCGGAGGGGTATATGGAGTTTTCTTAATAAGGCAATTCTTTGTGAATATTCCTAGCGATTTAATTGAAAATGCGCGTATGGATGGAGCAAGCAATTTAAAAATCTTTTTTAAAATCGTTTTGCCACTTGGAAAATCAGCATTGTTTGTTCAAGGGTTATTTGGATTTATGGGGGCTTGGAATGATGTTCAATGGGCACAACTTATTATAGGTAATGCTCCACGATCAACTTGGACGCTAGCTTATGGGTTAAAAGTCATTTCGGATAATTCCGAGGCTTACGAATCAATCACATTGGCACTTGCAAGTGCCGTAATTTCAATGATTCCGATCTTAATTGTCTATTTAGTTGCACAGTCAAAGATTATCGAAGGTGTGGCTAATACCGGAATCAAGCGATAGGAGGGTTTACGATGAAAGAACAAGTTACACCTAAAGAAGCTAAGCAAATATTAAAAGCTACCAATAACAAATTAGTTGATGAAACATTAGATTCTTTTGTTACATTGCGAAACATTAATAAGATCTTTCCTAATGGTGTTCACGCAGTATATGATTTCAATTTAGAACTTAACAAAAATGATTTTGTTGCGCTTGTAGGTCCTTCTGGGTGTGGTAAATCTACGACTTTACGTATGATTGCAGGTCTTGAAGAGATAACTTCAGGCGAACTCTATATCAACAAAACATATAGCAATTACCTGCCATCAAAAGATCGAGACATCGCAATGGTTTTCCAAAGCTATGCACTATATCCGCAAATGACAGTTTTTGATAATATCGCCTTCGGTTTAAAAATCCGGCATATCGATAAAAAAGAAATCGAGGAAAGAGTCTTTAAAGCGGCGGACATTCTCGACCTTGGACCTTATTTAGATCGGAAACCGAAAGAATTGTCGGGTGGTCAAATGCAACGGGTGGCACTTGGAAGAGCGATTGTAAGACAAGCCGATTTATTTTTAATGGATGAACCATTATCGAACTTAGATGCAAAGTTACGCGTACAAATGCGAAGCGAAATCGTAAGAATTCATAAAGAAATCGGCGCTACTACAATTTATGTGACTCACGATCAAGTCGAAGCCCTTACTATGGCTAATGTTATCGTGGTCATGAATAAAGGTTTTATTCAACAAGTGGGAAGTGCCATGGATGTCTATAATCATCCCGCAAACTTATTTGTCGCGACCTTTATCGGATCTCCGTCGATGAATATTATATTAGGATCCTATAAAGACGGAATTTGTTATTTATCACCGCAGTATAGCTTTAATTTAGGCGATGAATTTAAAAAGAAAATATTTGATTTTCGCTTGAAGAAAATAAATGAGTTGCAAGAGATGTTAGAAAAAATAGATGAAATAAATTACGAAGAGATTCTAAAAATGGAATCAAGGCAAATTTATAAACGCGGACAAGATAAATCTAACTTACAAATTAAATCTAAAAAGACGAATATATTTACTGCTTTGAAAGAGAAATTTACTAAGAAAGGAAGTGAGCAAGAACAAGACGATCGAGCAGAAATCAAGCAAAAAATTACGGAACTCTTAAAATCTTATCAGACATCTTCCCTAGAGAGTATTCCACTTAAATTTGGCATTCGCCCTGAGGCTTTCTATTTGGCCGATTCATTTCGCGGGAAAATGAAGTCTCCGATTATTGAAGCCAAACCTTCAATGATTGAATTGTTGGGTAATGAATACATTGTCCACTTCAATTTATTCAATGAAGATATTCAAATTAAGTTAGAAAACACTGAGGAAGTCTCAAATGAGCAAATTATGAAAATTGTTTTCGATATCGATAAACTGCATATCTTTGATGTCGAAAGCGGATTAACAATTAGATAGGAGAAAAAATGAAAAAGAAATTTCTATTATTAGCCACCTGTCTATTATTCACTGCACCATTAATAAGTGGATGTAATCAAGGTGGAACGTCAAGCAGTGAAACAACGAAAGTTGAAAGCCCGTATCAAATAAAAATTACCGCGATCGGTAATACAACGATTCGTGTTTCACAAACATTGCAACTTCGTTCATCGGTTACTGGAACAACCCAAAAAGATGTTTCTTGGTCTAGTTCTGATGAAACGCTAGCCACAGTTTCAGATAAAGGACTTGTCACAGCTTTAAAAGCCGGAGAAGTTGAAATTAAGGCTACTTTAGACATAGATGTTAATTGTGTCGAAACTATTAAAATTAAAATTGAAGCGGCGGCAATGCCTACAAAGTTAGAAATTAAAGGATATGACAACTTAACTCAATGGGTCGGTGAAAGTATCAGTTTAAGCGTGGAAGTAACCCCGTCAGATGCTTCTAACTTAGTAGATTACTCATCTTCAAATGAAAATATCGCCACTGTTTCTAATGCTGGGCTTGTGACCTTTTTAGATTCGGGTAATGTCACCATCACCGCGACAAGTAAAGAGGATTCAAATGTTAAAGCATCGGTTACATTTAATGTCAAAAATGGAGTATTTCGTTCTGAAGTAGGTTCTCCATATTGGAATTTAGAGCATCAAGCCGATGATGAAAATGCCTATATCGAAATTGATGATCAAACTCCAGCCGGCTATCATTCAGCTTATTTTTCCCATGTACTAGGGACTAAGTACTATGCTGAAGCGACATTTAAAATTACCAAGCAATTATCGACTTGGGTATGGCAAGGGGTCGGTATCGGAAGTGGACTTTCTGAAACGGACACTAGATATTATCTATTTTCACCTCGCGTAGAAAATCAAGGTAACAATTACAATAAGACAATCGTCAAAGATTTACCTAATGAAACATGGCCGGCGATCACTTCGCGTAGCCAAGTTTGGGGTGAAAATGATTTGGATTATATCGATTGGCAAACAAGTACCATTAAGTTAGGAATGATTCGTAATGGTAATGAACATTATTGGCTTATAAATGATCGAGTCATGTGGTACGATAATTCAACTAAGTATGAAGATATACCGACAATGCCGATAATTTGTGCGATCGATGTCGCCGCGAAAGTCACTGATTACAAAGTGATCACAAATAGTGATGAGATCGATAGCATGCTCCAAGAAGATGAATATAAAAAATCATTTTTCCCGGCAAATACCGACAATTGTACCTATACAAATGATAGTAATTTTACCTTTAATACAATCAATACCTTAAGTAAAGATCATAAAGTGCGAAGCATCGGTGATAAAGCCAAATTAATCGGAAATTTCGAAGTTAACTTCGATGTTTCGGATTTGGTTTTCAATGGAGCACACACTAATGGTTTTACCGGTATGACTTGTAATTTTTCAAGATATGATTCTGCTGATACTGTTGAATCTTTCATGGTAGGAAAGAGTATTGTTCAAGATCACGATAACATCGTTTCACGATTTGCTTCATGGAATTACGTTTTATCAATGGATGATCCTTCTGCGGTGATGAGTTATTTGGAAACAAGTGCGACAGCATTTGAAAATCCTTCCGAAACACATCACATTAAAATTACAAGAACCATCAACAATAATCAATCGACATTCCAAATGTGGGTTGATGATAATGAATGTAACTTTGATGTTAAATCGACACAATACGTGACGATGAATTCAAGATATACCGGAGCTTATTTGATTTGGGTTGGCGGAGAATATACTTCCGGGGCAATTTCGAATTTTACCTTCAGTTCAACATTAGCACAGTAAAAATTTTATAAAGGAGTAAAAAAATGAAAAAAATAAAAGTATTATCAACAGCTCTATTATTGAGTGTTCTTAGTTTAGTCTCTTGTAATGGAGATAATTTAATTCAGTCGTCGTCTCAAAATCCAAGTTCCGGAGCGTCGACATCGGAAGCAACAAGCGAAACGATAACATCATCAGAAGCGACAAGTGAAAAAGCAAGTGATGAAGGAAGCGAACAGGCAAGTGAACAAGTTACTTCATCAGAGTCGACTTCTGTTCAAGAAGAAACGTCAGAAGAACAAAAAACGATTGCCATTACAACAGCAACAGATGAAGTGTTTTTAGGCAAAACGTTACAAATGGAATATGAAAGTAATCCAGTAGATGCCGATGTCGTGTGGACGGTAGATAGTGATAAAGCCACGATAAGCGATGATGGATTATTAGAAGCGGTGACTCCAGGAAAAGTGAATGTCACCGTCACCCTAAAAGATGATGAAGAAGTTTCTGATAGTAAAGAGATAACCATTAAAGATACATTGCTTGATCTTAGTGTGAATGCATCCTCATGGGACTTCACCGGTGTTTATAGCGATGATAATGTTTCCTTTAAATCGGTAGATGACCTTGGTAATGACTTGAATAGTTATGCAAATATCAAAAATGTAAAAAGTGAACACTACGCTTTCAGCGCAACAGTAAGTTTAACTAATCCTAAAGGTGACGATACTTGGAGTAGAGTTTCTCTTGGACATTTAGATGATGACAATGTGTTCCATGGAATGTTTGTTTCGCCAGGACCAAACTTTACTGCTAGAAAACAAGTTGTAATGGATATCACTAATGGTGGTGTCGGTTGGGGTGTTGTCACCGATCGTTCACAAGTTTGGAATCTTCACGATTTAGATTCATTAGATATGTCTAATATGGTTTTAACCACAATCCGTGATGGATCTAATTATTACTATTTAGTTAACGGAGAGTTGTATTGGTTTGAAATAATGGATAAAGGTGCCACTACTCCTTCGTTTATGGCAGCACAGTTACAAGCCTCATTTAGCAACGTTAAAGTAGAATTGGATCAAACCAAGATTTCAGAAATGATTTCATCGGTTGAAAATCAAAAATTCTATCCAGGACATAAAGAACATGTTGAGATTGCCGACGATGGTACGATTACCTTTAAAAATGCTAGCGCAGGTGCTCCGTTAAATGCTAAAGATCAAAGTGCTAAATCTATCGGCCAACGGGCTTTATTACCTGCTAATAAAGAAACGACAATTACATTTGATTATACAATTACAGGATACGGAGCAACGGATGGTATGCCGGGACTTGCAGTTACCATGAATCGATATGACGAATCACCGGCAGAAGCACGTTCGGTATTGTTATGCGAATTTAAATCCGGATTTACAGGTTGGAACTCAAATGGTGATTTAAATAGCGGTATCGGTAGCGGAGGCGTTAGTTATGCTGAGGAAGCACCTTTATTGGAAAATACCTTATATCATGTTACGGTTACAAGATTAATGACAGCAGAAGGACAAGACATGGCTTATAAAGTCACTGATGCTGAAGGAAAAGTCTTGGTTCAAGAAGAACATGGATGGAAAGATGGTTATTCCGGTAACGCTGTATTATCATTCTTAGTTCGCGATTTAAACTGTGTGTTATCAAATATTGTATTGACAGTTAGCGAATAATTAAAATATCTATAAGGAGGCACAAATATGCCTATCACATTTGATCAAGAACAAAAATTATTTCATCTTCAAACAAATAACTTTTCTTATTATTTTATTATCAATGAAATCGGAATGTTGCAGCATGTCTATTTTGGATCACCACTTGAAGAAATTCATCTTGAGACTTTATTGAATTTAGGTATGGATTGGTCTAAAACGTATTTTTCAAGCACTGAGCAAAAAGAGAAAATTTATGAAGGTAATCTATATACTACGCATTCACTTTTTGAAGTGCCTACTTTTGGATATGCCGACAAACGAATATCGCCGATTATAATGGAAACAAACATTGATCATAAATGTGATTTCCGATATGTCTCACATAGAATTTATCAAGGTAAACCTTCATTAAAAGGACAGCCTCATTTTAAAGATTCAAAAAATGAGGCTTCCTCTTTGGAGGTTACTTTACGTGATCTTACCAAAAATGTCACTTTGATTTTAACCTATTCGATTTTTGAAAATAGTGGAGTGTTATTACGCAACACGACACTTATCAATAATACGAATCAATCTATCTTTTTAAAGAAAGTATCATCCGTAACCTTGGATTTACCAAAAAAAGAGTTAATTTTAACTCATTTTCCAGGCGGGTGGAGTTTTGAAAGAATGGTGCGTCAGGATGAATTAAGCGAAGGTATAAAACGCATCGTTTCAAATTCAGGTCGTTCTTCGCACGAACATAATCCGTTCTTTTTCTTAAGTGAAAAAACAAGTGATGAAAATCAAGGTGAGGTATATGCCTTTTCACATGTTTATAGTGGATCTTTTGAAGCGGAATTTGAAGTAAATCAATGGGGGCAAACTCGCGTTAATCTTGGAATTAATGAAGAAGAATTTTCTTTTGAATTAAAACCAAATGATATCTTTGATTTTCCCGAAGGGTTATTGGCTTATTCATCGAAGGGGTTTGGCCATTTATCACGTCAACTTCACGATGTAATTCGCGATCATCTGATTAAAATACCTTCGATGGAGTTGAAAGAAAAGATCATTCTCAATTCTTGGGAAGGGTGTTATTTGGATTTTAATACTGAGAAAATACTTTCGTATATTGACCAAGCAAAACTTATCGGAACGGAATTATTCGTCTTAGATGATGGGTGGTTTATTAACCGTAATGATGATAGCAACGGACTTGGAGATTGGATAATCGATGAAGCGAAAATCGATTTAAAAAAGATTATAAACCATTGTCATGACTTAAACATGAAATTTGGAATTTGGTTTGAACCGGAAATGATTAATCCAAGAAGTAATTTATATGGTGAACATCCGGAATATTCGGTAGGGAATTTAAACATTGACAGAGCTTTATCACGACATCAATTTCCCTTAGATATGACCAATCCTCAAGTCGTGGATACGATATTCGCTAAAATGACCGCGATTTTAGACCATTATGATATCGACTATGTCAAATGGGATCACAATCGATCGATTGATTGTGCATATTCATCATATTTGAAAGAACGTAATGGCGAATTTTATCATCGAATGGTCCTTGGTTATTATCATTTGGCGGAGTTATTGACAAAAAGGTATCCGCATATCTTATTTCAAGGTTGTGCAAGCGGCGGTGGTCGGTTTGATTTAGGTAGTTTATTCTATTTCCCGGAAATATGGACTAGCGATGAAACAGATCCGATTCAAAGGTTATTTATCCAATATGGTACCAGTTATATGTATCCACTTATCTCTATGGGTGCTCATGTAAGCAAAAATGCCATTACATCTTATGCCACGAAAGGCATGATTGCTTTATTTGGTACTTATGGCTTTGAGTTTGATCCCAATACGTTAAATGAAAAAGATCGAAGTGAATTAAATGAAATTAATGAAATATTTCATAACTATCATCAAAAAGTTATTGCGGAAGGTGATTTTTATCGCTTGAGTTCACCTTTTACGAGTAATCATTTTGCCATTGCTTCTATCAGTAAGGACAAAAGTTTAGGACTCGTTTTATTTGTAAATTTATTAAAAGAACCAAGAGAGTACAGATTTTTGAAGATTGAAGGTTTGGATCAAAACAAGCGATATTACAATAGTTTTGACAAACAAATCTATAGTGGCGATTATTATCATAAAATCGGTCTTAATTTTACTAGGTGGTTCAATGAATTCGAAGCCATTTTAGTCATTTTAAAAGAGGTTAAATGAAACGCTGTTTTTTGATTTTCTGTGGGCTAATGCTTTTAAACTCTTGTGTTAACGATAACCTTTCAAACACTTTTAGTTTACGTAGCTATAATGATTATGAAGAATATTTTATTGAAACCGAACAGATATTTAATCAAGAAGAAAATGATTATTTGATTTACTTTTTTTCGATGTATTGCAATGCTTGTTACGATTTAAAACAAAAAGTTTTTGATTATATCGATAACCAACATCCGTTGTATTTTGTCGATTGTTCTAAACAAGATATTTATCGATTTGTGCAGGATGGTACGAATATCCCTGACGAAGTAATAAAGAATAGCAATTTTCATGCCACTAGTGTTCAAGCAATTACTATCTCATCAATTCCATGTTTATTAAAGGTTAAAGAGCATAAAGTTGAAAACACTTGGATTGGATTTCAGGAGTGTAATGAAATTTTGAAGGAGACAACATGAAATTAAAAGAAATTTATATCCGAGATCCGTTTGTTCTAGCGGATCCGAATAGCAAAATGTATTATTTATACGGCACAACTCCAAGTTATGAAGGACAAGGCTTTTATTGTTTTAAAAGTCAAGATTTAGTTGATTGGAGTGGTCCTATAAAAGTATTTACACCACCAAGTGATTTTTGGGGAACAAAGGATTTTTGGGCACCTGAAGTGCACATGTATCGTGGAGAATATTATATGTTTGCGACGTTTAAAGGTGATAATACTTGCCGTGGCACACAAATCTTACACGCCACTTCACCAGAGGGTCCGTTTAATGTTCATAGCGACATTATTACTCCTAGTGATTGGGAATGTTTAGATGGGACTTTCTATGTAAATGAAACTGGTAATCCATATATGATTTTCTGCCATGAATGGTTGCAAATAAACGATGGCACGATTTGCGCATTGGAGCTATCGGAAAATTTAAAGCATCGTTTAGGTGATCCCATCACTTTATTCAAAGCGAGTGATGCTTCTTGGAG
Source organism: uncultured Bacilli bacterium (assembly GCA_947627505.1). Lineage (GTDB taxonomy): Bacteria > Bacillota_I > Bacilli_A > RFN20 > CAG-449 > CANQAG01. Next base: position 29,552 of record CANQWG010000001.1, read on the forward strand.
TAAAAAACCATCGTGGCACGAAAAAGATATCTATGTTACTGATGGGCCGTTTGTTTTCGAACGGGAGGGTAAAAAGTTTTTGTTATGGTCATCTTATGGTGAAACAGAATATTTGATTGGTGTAGCTCGCCCGGAAAATTCGTTTATCGACTCTCATTACATACAAGCCAATCATCCGCTTGCTATCACTTCGGCGGGACATGGAATGATTTTTACTACTTTTGCAGGAAAAGATAAATTAATTGTTCATGTCGACAATGAAAAAGGCGGAAAAGAACATCCGGCTTTATTTGACATAAAAATTGTCAATGAAGATTTAGAGGTAGTATTAAATGAAAATTAAACCATGGCTATTAGCTCTAGTGCCACTTTTTGGCTCATGTGCACAAAATGTTTCTTCTGAAGTCAATTCATCTATAGAAGATGAGATCAACAATAAGGTACAGGTTGTAGTTATGCTTGGTCAATCAAATATGGAAGGCCATACATTTAGTCAGTATTTATTAAACTCAGTCGGTCAAGAAAAGATGAAAGAGTACATCGCCGGTTATGGAAATGTGCTCATTTCCTATGAGTGCCTTTATTCACAAAATTCTTCAAACGGACAATTTGTACCGGTAAAATTAGGACAAGGTAACACTCCTAATCATTTTGGACCGGAAGTAGGAATGGCTGAAGTTTTAAGTTCCAGTGACATCCAAGACAAGGTATATTTTATTAAATTTACTCAAGGCGGAACCACTCTTTCAAGTCAATGGCGGTCACCATCGAGCCGCGCGACTGGACAATTATATTCCGAAGCGGTAAAATATATTCATAAGCAAATCGAAGCTTTGGAAAATATGGGATTGTATCCTGAAATCAGTGCATTTTGTTGGATGCAAGGCGAAAGCGATGCTTCCGGTAATGGGTATGCTTCTTATTATGAATATGAAAAAGCGTTGATTAAAGACTTAAGACAAGAGTTTTTATATTATTCTAATCCCAATGGTATAGGATTCATCGATGCCTATATTTCAAATGCTGAGCAATGGACTCACTATCAAGAGATCAATGATGCCAAGCAGCGAATCGCAAAAGAAGACGATTTAAATGTCGTTATTGACACGATTTCCGAAAATTTGGAATATGGTAATGAACCACCGGGTAGTGTCGACACAAATCACTATGATTCGGCTTCCATGATTAAATTAGGTAATTTATTTGCTCAAAAATTATTAGAAGGGTTTATAAAATAAATATGAACAGAAGAGTATCAATGAGAGATATTGCCTTAGAGTTATCAATCAGCGTTGATGCGGTTTCAAAAGCATTGCGGGATTCTAAAGAAATAAGCGAGGCAACAAAGAAAAGAGTTCGAGAAACAGCTCGTAAAATGGGCTATGTCAAAAACTCTTTGGCGGTTTCTTTACAGGCTGGAAAAAGCAACAATATCGCTATTTTTATGAACGGACTATTGAATCCGTATTTTGCCATTATGTGCGATAAAATTATCCGTGAGTTAGCTAATCATGACTATTTGGGAATGGTATTTGTTGTTAACGGCTTTACATTACAGCCAAACGAGATCGTCTCGGTCTTTTCTAATCAATGCTCGGCGGTTATTTCTTTGGTTGAACCGACTGAAGAAGTCGCCGAAACCTTGATCGCCAATCATATCCCTTTGTATTTAATCGGAATCAAGCCGAATAAAGAACATATCAATTATGCGATCACCGATGATTACATGGGTGGTAAAAAAGTCGCACAATTTTTCTTGGAGAATGGATATAAAAAGGCTATTTATGTGACAAATTCCCCTTCGGAAACTTCAACACGTCGTTTTAATGGTTTTATGGATGAAGCTAAAAAAGATTCGACGCGAGAGTTATTTTCTATTTCAATTGAAGATAGCGAAGAACAAGTTTCGAATGTTATAGACATTATCGTTAAAAATAACATTGATTTCGTTTTCTGTTTCTCGGATTATCTAGCTTTATTTTTACGTAATAATTTAGAAAAAAAGCATTTTTATAAAGATATTATGATTTTCGGTTTTGATAATATTTCTGAGATCATTCATATTTATGAACCGATTAATTCGGTTTCTTCAAATATCAATCTTATTATAAAGGATGTTGTCGAAGATTTAGATATCGGGCAAAAGGCACAAGATTATACGAGAAGGATGGAAAAAGAATATTCGGTAGAATTATCAATATACACTAGAAGTAGATAATGAGTTTACGAGGTAAGATGATGAAGGACATTAAAAAAATCGTCAATAAATTTATAGCATACGCTGATAAATATTTGGAATTGAATAAAAATGATGAAATTTTTGTTAAGAATCGTGTCTTGGAAATATTATCAAAAAGTACGGGAGAGAAATTAACTTTAGAGGAAAGAGATGAAATATTCTCAACGCTAAGTTTAATGCCAAGTAAAATTCAAGAGAAATTTTCTTCGTTATTAGCCACTGATGGTAAAGCAGCCATGGATTGGTTTTATAATTATTGTGTTCACAATGATTATGTAAAATTGTCGCAATTAAATAAAAACCCACGATTCAATAGAAATGGTTTGATTATCACCATCAATAAAGCCAAACCAGAGTTTAAAAATCCTCAAAAAGCCAAGCAAGAAAATAGTGTTGAAGGAGGATTTGCCGAATGTGTTATTTGTCGGGAAAATGAAGGTTTTGGTTTAAGAAATAAAAGAAATCTTCGCACGGTCGAAATAACTCTCGGTGGCGAAAAATGGTTTTGGCAATTTTCACCATATGGATATTTCAAAGAACACGGAATCGCCGTGAATTGTAAGCATATTCCGATGCATATTGACAAAACCACGTTTATAAATCTTATGGATTTCGTAGATTTATTTCCGCATTATTTTATCGGGAGCAATGCGGCGTTACCGCGAATAGGGGGAAGTGTTCTTGCTCACGATCATTATCAAGGCGGAAGAGAAATATTGCCGATGCATCAAGCAACAGCGGCTTATACACTTTATCACAAAGACTACCTCGATATTATCGCTGAAGTTGTTTCTTGGAATGGTTCGGTTATTCGCTTAGTTTCAAAAAATCGTAATAGCATAAGTGCTTTAAGTGAAATTATTTTTAATGCTTGGATAAATTACGAAAATGTCGAATTAGGAATAATTGCTAAAGACGATGAAGGCTTTCATAATGCGATTAGTCCTACTTTAAGAAAAACCGAACGCGGATATGAAATGAATATTATTTTACGCAACAATGTTGTCAGTAAGGAATTTCCCGATGGAGTATTTCATGCTCACCCTCAATATCACATGATAAAAAAGGAAAGCATCGGTTTAATTGAGGCTCAAGGTTTGTTTATTCTTCCGGGTAGACTTGAAAAACAATTAAATTATCTTGAAGAACTTATTAAAAATAATATCGCTTTACCTAAAGAATATGCTGAATTTAAAATGGTCTATGATCATGTAAAAATAATGAAGGGCGATGTTCATGAAGCGATGCAAAATGAAATTGCTAGAATATGTAATTGCATTTTGAAAGATACCGCGGTATTTAAAGATAAAAAACAGATGGTAAATTTTTTAATCGATTTAGGATTTAATTTATGATGAAAGAAAATTATGAATATAAAATCTCTGCTTCAGGCAGAGTAAATATCATTGGTGAACACATCGATTATTGTGGTGGTAAAGTTATGCCGGCCGCCATATCTTTAAAAAATACGATATATGTTAGAGATAATGATTCTAATATGATCAATATCAGTTGGACAACTTTAAATGATAAAGTTTCTTTGCAGATTGATAAACTTGAAGAGTATCGAAACTTAAAATATGGTAATTATCAAGCCGGAGCGGCCTTGATGTGGCAAAGGGCGGGGCATCTTGTAAAAGGATGTGATATGCTTTTTGATTGTAATATCCCTTTTGGTAGCGGTCTTTCAAGTTCAGCGGCTATTGAGGTTTCAACAATTGTAGCTCTTGCTACTATCGCTAAAGAAAAAATTGATAAGGTTGAAATAGCCCTTATCGCTCAAAAAGCGGAGAAAGAATATGCCGGCGTTAATTGTGGTATCATGGATCAATACGCATCTGCTTGTGGAAAAAAAGGTAATTTATTATTGCTTGATTGTAGCACGTTAGAATGTGAGTATTTGCCGTTAAATCTAGGTGACTATTCTTTAGTTATCACAAATTGCAATAAACCGCATAGCTTAATCGAAAGCAAATATAATGAACGAAGATTAGAAACTTCCAAAGCATTAAAAATATTGCAACAAGTTCTCGATATTAAATCTCTTTCGGAAGTAACTAATGATCAATTTATAAAATATGGTTATCTATTAGAACAACCATTAAGAAAGAGAGTAGCGCATATCGTAAGTGAGTGTGAACGTGTTAATTTAGCGATTCGTGCATTAAAAAAAGGAAATATTAAGCTTTTAGGAAATTTATTAAATGAATCACATACATCATTAAAAGATAATTACGAAGTAACGGGTAAAGAGCCGGATGCATTGGTTTTAGCGGCACAAACTCATAGTGCATGCATTGGTTCAAGATTAACAGGAGGTGGCTTTGGAGGATGTACGATTTCTCTTGTAAAATCGTCGGAAATTGAAGATTTTAAAAAACATGTCTTTGACACTTATTATAAAGCGACGGGTTATAAAGCGGAGTTTTATGATTGTGAAATTTCAGATGGAATAAAAATAGAGAAAATATGATTGTAAATTGTTGATGATATTTTTAACCATTTTTAATAATTTGTGATATGATTATAAAGAACCGCTCCAATAGCTCAAGTGGATAGAGCACAGGTCTTCGAAACCTGGTGTTGTAGGTTCGAGTCCTATTTGGAGCGCCAAAAGAGTATAATCCGAATTGTTTACTTGTTATGAGTGAATATCTCGGATTTTTTTGCTTCAAATAATAGCCATATGCAGACAAATAGCCGACGAAGTGCAAGGCTTTGTCGACAGATCATTAGTTCTGCATTGAAATCACCTCTTGAAAATCATTTTGCATTCAGCTATATAGGAAAGTTGCCGCAGATAATTAGGGTTCGAAAAGAAAAATTTTTCTCGGCGTATTCAAAAAAGGTATAAAAAACTGTTGACGTTCTCCACAAATCATCGACATCGACCATATTTATCAAAGTGACGGCCAACCTTTCTATCAAGTTAAAGAGAATTGTACTTGCTTTTATAATACATATTAATTTTCAATATGGTTATTCACTTGATTTTTTACCGAAAATTGTTGTACCATTTATTTGCTATTAATAAGTTGATTAAAGAGATTAGAAAATGAAAAATGCAAGGCGAATATATTCAGTATACGGATTATCTATTATTTTAATATTAATTTTTACTCTTTTGACGGGTTGTCAAAGCACCGATAAAAGTAATTCCTTTATAGATACTTCTAGTTTGCAATATACAGAGTTTATCTATGATGCAAATAAAGATCAAACAAAGGTAGTATGGGAAGCTACTTTAACCAATGATACAATATTTAATTTTGATAATTTTTCTATAACTTTCAAATTGTATAATCAATCTAATCTTGTAAAAACCGATACATATCATTACAACAGAGGAGTAAAGCATGGTGAGGAATATACTGGCTCTTTTAATTTTTATGTTGATGGCAAGATTGATTCGATAGAGTATGTTTCTTGGACAGCGAATTATATTTCTTTTTGGGATACATATAAAATCTGGATTATCGCTATGAGTGTCGTGGCGGGAGTTGCTACACTTATTTATATTATTGTAATGATAGTCAAAGATCTTGAGTTTGAAGATATATGGGATGCGACCGTGGAGTTTTTTTCAAATCTCGTATGGGTAGCTATTGATTTTTCGATTTTGTTTGCCGGCATTATTTTTGGAATCATCACCTCATATTGGGTGCCGATCCTAATTGTGTTGGGCGGAATAGTTGCGTTTATTGTTTTGGTTTTATTGGCACAGTTAATCAAATTTATTGTAGTCGCGATAGCCGATACGATAGCCGATAATATCGATTTCGGCATCTGTGGCGGTGATATTCAAAGCGTTGTTGAGGAAAATAAGTATTTCGACTCTTCGCGCGAAAATATAGCAGATTATATTGATGATGAAAATGCTTTAATGCTCTTTACTGTCGAACAGCTAAAAGAATATTGCAAAAACAATGAAATAAAGGGATATTCATCATTAAACAAACCCGCGCTTGTAGATTTGATAATCCATTCTAAAAAATCGGAAACAGAACCCCTAAAAAGCAAAAAAAACTGTCAAACGACTCCGAAAAAAATCAGTAAATTAACTTTTGATGATATCGCAGGGCTTGATGAAGCAAAAAACGCTTTTCGGGAAAAGGTTGTATATGCATTTTTACACAAAGATTTATATGAAAAATACGGCAAAAAAGTTGGAGGCGGATTGTTGCTATATGGATTGCCCGGCACGGGTAAAACAATGTTTGCGGAAGCTGCTTCAAACGAAACCGATTCCCTATTTATCCCGATTAAGTGTTCCGACATCAAGTCAAAATGGTATGGCGAATCGGAAACAAATGTCAAAAGCATTTTCTTAAAGGCAAGAAAAGCAAAGAAGGCGATTATTTTCTTTGATGAGTTCGAGGCAATTGGTGCAAAAAGAACCGACGACGGCAATAATCTCGATAATAATCTTGTGCCGCAAATTTTGGCTGAGATGCAAGGCGTTGGCTCGAATGATCAAAATTGCGTGATATTAGTGATAGCGGCAACAAATAAACCATGGATGATCGATAGTGCTTTTTTGAGACCAGGACGCTTTGATGAAAAAATATATATTCCTTTGCCTGATTTTGCAGCGAGGAAAAAACTTTTTCAATTAAAATTGCAATCTGTGCCACAAGAAGAATTAGATTACGACTACCTTGCCAACATTACCGACGGATTCAACTGTGCAGATATCGGAGCATTTTGCGATAAACTGAAAATGCTTGCAATCAAAAAAAGCATTGCAGACAATATTGAATATCCGATAACTATGCAGTATGTCAAAGAATTGGAAGGCACGGTGAAATCAACTGTTTCCGACGAAGATATCGTTAAACTTTTGGAATTTAAGGAGCAATACAGCTAAATTTTAAGAAACCGAGTTAGTACTAAATAATGCTAACTAGTTTTTTGGATGACGGGCAGTCATATATCTAGGATTAAAGTTCCGAAAGGTGTAGTTGTCAACGAACTCGATAACTACTTGCATAGTATAAATTCAATTAGGCAATGCTTAGATTGTTTTCGGATATAAAATTGTTTGTGTATTTCTCTCTTTTTCTTTCACCGACAAACCTCGCCATTTTTTCAACTAAAAATTCTATTTCAAGGGTGCGATCCAACTTTTTGTAATAATGCAAAGTGTAACCATTTTTTATGATCATTTCGCAATCAAATTTTCGTAGGTGCTGCATTTTCGACCATCTAATCAATAATTTTTGCATATTTTTGGACATATCAATAGCAAAAAAATGCATATTTTTGGACTATAGTATGGTTTAAATTGAACTTGTCAACAAAAGTAGACACAAATAATGAAAGTAATTTTTACGTAAGACCTTAAATTACTAAATTTACGATAAAGTTCATCTTCATTCATTAAAAAAATTTTTTAGATTACAAACTATTAAATTGTTGACAAAACAACAAAAAATTAATATTATATCGCCAAGAGGTAATCTATGGAACAACGTTATACGACATTTTCTTTACTGCTTATAAATATTTCAAGGTGTGTTCAAAAAATCAAAAACGCTGAGATGGCAACACTTGGACTTAAAGGAAAACAAGTGCAATGTTTATTTGGACTTTACCTTTGTGAAGAAGGGGTAAGTTTAACAAAGCTCGGTCAAATGTGTGGCGAAGATAAGGGAATGATGTCTAGAACTATAAAAGAACTCACTGAGGAAGGATTGGTTTACGTCGATGTAAAGAGCAATCGAAAATATAAAAATCCGATCCGCCTCACTGAAAAAGGTGAACGCATCGCTGGCATTGTCGCTGAAAAAATATCAGTTCTCCTTGAAGAAGGTAGTTCCGGCATCACCGAAGATGAACGTACGCAACTCTATCATTCACTTGGAATAATTTCCGACAATTTGATTGAAATTTGTAAAAGATACGACTCAGAGTAAATGATAAATAATTTTATATGGAGGGATTTAGTTATGTGTAAAAATCTTGTAACGCAACTTATATATCGCGTGGTGTTATGTGTTGTTTCTGCATTTGCTTGTCTATTGTCGCTTGGCATCTTTTATATCGGCAAAAACGCCGGAAATGAATTCTCATGGAATTTTTTAAAGTATTACACCAATGTAAGCAATTATTTTGTCTTAATTGTCTCGATTATTGTTTTGGCTGATACAGTAAAACGAGTGAAAGCGGGTGAAACTGAAGGATATAACCGAAAGTTAAGGACATTTAAATTCATGACAGTCGTCATGATTCTTGTCACATTTCTTGTCGTCATCTTTTTGCTTGAATCGCCTTTGCAAGCGGATTATTGGCGAAATGTTGGAAATATGTCTTATCATTTTCTAGCGCCACTTCTTTTTATTCTTGACTATGTTCTTTTTGAAAAAAAGCGAACGATCTCTGTTTTTGCGCCACTTTATAGCCTTATTATTCCGCTTATTTATGTAGCGTATATCTTGATTCTTGGAGTTTGTATTCCTGATTTTAGCTATCCATACTTTTTCCTTGATGTAAATGAAATCGGTTATGGTGGAGTTCTTCTTTGGGTGTTAGGTCTTATGGGCGTATTTGTCGTTCTTGGCTATATGCTTTGGTTATGGAACCGATTTGATAAAATCGACGGAAAGTGGAAATTTGATTTAAAGAGATTAAAAGCGTAATGCATACAAAAGGATGAAATGAAAAATGATAAAAATTTTGATTGATAGTGCTTCGGATATCGAACAGATAGAAGCACAACAGATGGGATTATATTTGATTCCAATAGAGGTTATGTTTGGCAATGAGACTTTTTATGATGGAGTCGACCTTTCCCATACACAATTTTTCGAAAAACTGATTGAAAACGATATATTTCCAAAAACCAGTCAAATTAACGAATATAGATGGAAAGAGGCATTTAAAGAATTGACGCAAAATGGTGATCAAGTGATTGCAATCACGATCTCGTCAAAACTTTCCGGAACGTTCGCTTCCGCTCAAGCAGCCGCTAAGCAATTTCCAGGGCAAGTTTTCGTCATCGATAGTTTAAACGCTGCCGCTGGAGAAAGAATTCTTGGTGAATATGCATTGAGGCTTTTGAAAAATGGAATGGATGTCGAAACAGTGGTTAATGAATTAAACAAAAAGAAAAAGAAAATTCAAGTTATCGCCGTCGTCGATACCTTGAAATACTTAAGGAAAGGCGGAAGAATTTCAAGCGTCGTCGCTTTTGCGGGTGAAATGTTTTATGTCAAGCCTGTCGTTTCGGTTGTTGACGGAGAACTGAAACTCGTGGGTAAGGCAATCGGCAGCAAGCGAAGCAATAACTTATTGATGCAACTTGTAGAAAAATGCGGAGGAATCGATTTTTCATTGCCATACGCACTCATGTATTCGGGACTTTCTGACGAATATCTCCAAAAATATTTGCGTGATAGTGAAAAACTTTGGAAGCAACATATCGATGATTTGGACAAAATTCCGTCTTATTTGATTGGAAGTACCATAGGTGCCCATATCGGACCCAATGCTATTGGTGTCGCTTTCTTTTCTAATGAAAAATAATTTTAAATAGTAAATAATAGATTCTTATCTTTTTTTCGATGCAAAAAATGTAATTATATACTATTATTCGGCGTAAAAAATGTAGTATAGTACGAAAATTCGCTGTAATTTGTGTAAAACAAGTGCTATACTATATTTGAAAATCGAATAGGAGGAAAAGCCTATGTATCGTATTGCTATTGAAAAATTGTTGAAATGGAAAGAGAGTAAGCATCGGAAACCATTAATTATTGAAGGAGCCCGGCAAGTTGGAAAAACTTGGCTGATGAAAGAATTTGGAAAACAAGCATATGGTGATGTAGCATATATTAATTTTGACTCCAATTCGAGAATGGCAGAGTTATTTGCGTCCGATTTGAATGTTGAGCGTTTGATTATGGGACTAGAAATTTACATTGGTCGGAAAATAGATTCAAAAAATACACTTATAATTTTTGATGAAATACAGGAAGTTCCAAGAGCCTTAGCATCGTTAAAATATTTTTATGAGAATGCACCTCAATATCATATTGTTTGTGCTGGATCTTTGCTAGGTATTGCCTTGCATCACGGCACTTCTTTTCCGGTTGGTAAAGTAGATTTTTTAAAACTAAATCCTCTTTCTTTTCAAGAATTTTTAATGGCAATAGGCAAACAGCAATTTGCGGAACTATTAATCAAGCATGATTATGATATGGTTACAAAGTTTAAGCAAATTTATATTGATGCGTTAAAACAATATTATTTTGTTGGTGGAATGCCTGAAGCAGTACAAAGTTTTACTGAAAGCGCTGATTTTAATGAAGTTCGAAAAATACAAAAAAATATTTTGACTGCTTACGAACAAGATTTTTCAAAACATGCACCTCATGAGATTGTTCCAAAACTTCGTATGATATGGAACAATATTCCATCACAACTTGCAAAAGAAAACAAAAAGTTTATCTATGGTCTCATTCGAGAAGGAGCACGAGCAAAGGAATATGAAACAGCGATTATGTGGCTAACTGATTGCGGATTAGTTCATAAAATCAGTCGTGTAAATTCTATTGGACTACCTTTAAAAGCATACGAAGACATAAAAGCATTTAAATTGTTTTTGGTAGATGTGGGGTTACTTAGTTGTATGACAGGATTACAGCAAGGCACTTTGCTTGATGGAAATAATCTTTTCACCGAATTTAAAGGAGCTCTTACAGAACAGTATGTTTGCCAACAATTAAAAACACTAGAAGATATTGGTATATACTATTACACCAATGACAGAGGCTCTTGTGAAATTGATTTTATTCTAGATGGAGGAAAACGCATTATTCCTGTAGAAGTAAAGGCAGAAATTAACCTCAAATCCAAAAGCTTGAAAACTTACAAAGATAAATTTAATCCTGAAATTTCTTTACGCACTTCAATGGCAAACTATAAACAAGAAGAATGGCTTTTAAATCTTCCATTATACGCAATAGAACAAATTGAAATATAAAAAGATAAAAATTTTCAAGAGGTGACCATAAATGAAAATTGAGCAATTCGAAACAATTGTGCCTGCTCCATCGGGTAAACAAAAAAGAAAAGTGTATGTTTATTTACCACAAAAATATGATGGTAAAAAAAGATTTCCGGTTCTTTATATGTTTGATGGACAAACGGTCTTCTTTGATAAAACAGCTCCTTACGGCGATAGTTGGCGAATGGGAGAAACTTTAGATCGACTTAAGGGTGAACTTATAGTCGCGGCAGTTGAATGTGACAAAAAGGAACGCCTAAGCGAATATTCTCCGTTCCCGTTTGATTGTGAAGGATATCATTCTGATGGTAAAGGTGAACAATATCTTCAGTGGTTGGTAAATGATTTTAAACCAATGATCGATAAAAAATATTGTACTTTATCCGATAGAGCGAATACTTTCATTGCCGGAAGTTCAATGGGAGGATTGATGACAGTCTTTGCATTGTGCCGCTTCCCTACAATATTTATAGGTGGAGCTTCCCTTTCACCGAGTTTTTGGGTTGATGAACAAGCTTCGTTAAATATGATTAAGTCGATAGAATCGTGGGTAGATAATACACTTTATCTTGATATGGGTGAGTTGGAACTTGCTCAACTTGGTGGTAAAGTCCAAAGTGCGCTTGAATCATGTCTTGCAGCATTACGGGAAACAAACATAAAGTTAACTTATAAATTAATTCCGGGTGGAAAACACAATGAAAAGAGTTGGCGTAAGCAAGTGCCGTCTTTTTTACGCGTCTTAGGTCTTATTAAATAATATTTATGCTGATTAATAGAATTGGAAAAATCTTGATAAGATTTTATTTTTTATCATGCTCTCCGGGATTATAAATTACTTTGCCGTTTAAATCATACTTACTCCCATGACATGGGCATTCATAGCATTGTTCTTTATCATTAAAATACAGAGCACAACCTAAATGAGTGCATCGTTTTTTGAATTTAAGAAGATTAAGTGTCGCAGTTTTAATATTTTGAAGTAATTTTAAAAGAGGTGTTTTTCTTTTAGGCGAAAAAAGTTTAGCATACTGATTAGATTTATTAAATATATCGTCTTTAATGATTAAGGCACTAATCATTGAACCGGTCATTCCCCAAAGATTGAAACCGGTCGCTACATAAACATTTTGAAAATGACCATATTTACCGATATAGGGTAATCCATCAGCGCTACAAGTGTCTTGATTAATCCATTGACAAGAAGGAGTAGGAAGATTATTTTCTTTTAAGTATTTTTCAAGTGGTGCATAACCATCGCTAGGGTGACCTGTTTTTTGATCGTTTCCACCTAAAAGCAATAACTCATGATAATTTCTAAAGTAAAGATCTGATGAATTTTCTCCGATTGCACTAGGATATTTTTTTGAGGTTTCAATAGCCATCACATACGATTTAGATTGAGTGAGTTTCGTAAAAAAGAGACCTCTGAATCTTAAGAATGGATATCCGGTACAAACGATTATATGTCGTGCGTAAATTTTATTTTTAGGAGTATAAGCGATGCCATTATTTAATTTTATAATTGGCGTATGTTCATAAATTTCTAATCCTTCAATGAGATTTTGAATAAGCATTAAAGGATGAAATTGACATTGATGGGGAAATTCAATAGCTGAAAATTGCGAGTTGTTCCATGTATCGTGAGCCTTAAATTCGCAATTGATTTTTTTTAAAGTGTTTTGTTCATTTAAATATTTTTGTTTATCACTAAAGTATTTGAAAGTTGAAACTTCTTGATAGTCAAAATCATAGTGGTTAGATAACTTTTGATATTCTTCAATCGCAAGTTGATTGATTTCATAAAACTGTTGTGCGACTTTTAAACCGAAATGTTTTTCAATGTCACTATAATAGAGGTCTTGCAAAGACGTAGCGACTGCGGTTGTTTTATGGGTCCGTTGTTGAGATAGGCGATCTTTTTCAACTAAAATGACTTTTTTTCCGGTTTGTGCAAGCATATGAGCACAAAGGATCCCACAGATCCCGCCACCGATAACTAAAACATCGGCACTTAAATTTGAATCTAGACGAGGAAATTCTTTTAATGTTACGTTATCCCAAATAGTTTTCATGTTAATCACTATATTTAGAGTTAACAAATGAAAAATAATTATTCAAAAGATTGAATCGAAGTTATTTTTTATTTTGTCCTTCTTCGTTAATTCCGACCACATTGGTAACCGGAATCGAAAATGCGATACCTTGTCCGGGTGTTTTTAATCCGACGGCTTGATACAACGAATGTAAAATATCATCTTTTATTTTAGAGGGGACTAAAATCATGACGATTTCTTTTTCCGGTTGAATGCTGATGTTGAATAATTTTTGAGCTTCTTGCGCTGCGGTACCTCGAGCGTGAATTACTGTGCCGCCTGAAGCTCCGTGTTCTCTTGCGGCATCCATGACGGCATCAGAGAAGCCGGCGTTAACGATGCAAAGTATGGTTTCGTATTTAGTTTCCATTATTTATTCCTCCGTGGTGGTTTGATTGTTGCTTAAAAATTGATAGATTAAAACTCCAATAACGCTATTCAATGGAACCGAGTAAGCGATGCCTTTTCCGTTTCTCGTGTTTTCAAAGCGGAGCGCTAAAGCATTTAAACAATTAGAAAGATTTTTTTCGCTGATCAAACTAAAGATAATCGCTTTTTCAGAGTTACCGAGACCAAGAAATTTTTTTACTTCGCTAGGCGCGGTTCCACTTCCGTAAATGATGGTTTGAAAATTGGCTTTAAATCCTTCAATAAGATCGATAAAAAAATCAGACTTTGAGCGATTTACTATCGTAATCAACATCACAAGTTTACTAGGTGCTTTAAGTCCATTAGGGCTTTCTTTTTGTGACTTTTCACGATGAATCGGTAAATGGGGTCGTTTAATTTCCATAGTTTTTCACCTCAATCAAAATAGATAATTTGTTCATCGTCGCTTGCTAAGATTTGCTTCATCCGTTGTTTTTCGTGAATTCGCGACAGCATGATGGCTTTAAAGCCTAATGTTTGAATCGAAATCAGGGGTGTCATCGCCACCATTGCGATAATACCAAAAGCATCGGTCAAAACATTGGCTTCTCCTTGAATAGTCAAACATACACCGATTGCAAAAGGCAATATGAAACTTGAAGTCAAAGGTCCGGAGGCGACACCACCGGAATCAAAAGCGATCGCGGTGTAAAGTTTCGGAACAAAAAACGATAATCCAAGAGAAATGAAATATCCGGGAATTATAAAGTAAAGAATTGAAAAATCGTAGACAATTCTTATCATCGACAATCCGATAGAAACTCCAACACCGATAGAAAGAGCGATAAGCATGGAACGTTTAGTGACACCGCCATTGGTGATTTCTTCCACTTGCTTGGTTAAAACGTGAATGGCAGGTTCTGCTAAAACGACTACTAAACCTAGAATAAAACCGAACAAAATTACTAGTTGGTTATTATCTGCTGCGATTTGTTGTCCCATTTTAAAACCGATCGGTAAAAATCCGACGGTCGCAGCAGTGAGAAATAATACCAAACCGACAAAAGTATAGATTATTCCAATGAATATTTGGATTAATTTCTTTCGTGGTAACTTTAAATAAATGCATTGAATGATTATAAAAAAGATGACTATCAAAGATAACGATACCCCAACTTCTTTCATTGTAGATAAAGATGTTTCTAAAAAGCTTAGTGCAATATTATCGGCAATGCCATAATTAGGAACACTATATGTAAGAGTTCCATTTGTGAAAAGACCGAGAATTAAAATGGCTAAAATCGGCCCAACAGAGCAAAGTGAAATCAAGCCGAAACTATTTTCTGAAGCATGGCGTCCGCCGATTGTCGCGGCAATTCCAATGCCTAATGTCATGATAAATGGAACGGTGATAGGTCCTGTTGTAACGCCACCTGAATCAAATGATAGGGCAATTAAATTTCCTTTGCCGTTAATAACTATTAATGAAACCAAAGCAAAAAGAATCATATAAAAAAACATCAATAAGGTGGAGAGATCTTTTTTAAAAATGATTTTAGTTACTGCAATAACTAAGAAAATGCCAACTCCGATTCCAATCGAAGCGATTAAAAGAGAACTATTGATGACATCTTGCACTTGCATTGCTAGCACTGATAAATCTGGCTCCGCAATGGTTATCAATATTCCGATAATTAAACATACTGGAAGAATAATCGACAATTTTTTTGTTTTCATTAACGAAGAACCGATTTGTTCTCCGATTGGTTGCATAGCAATATCGGCCCCTAAGTTAAATAATGCAATACCTAAAATTAAAAATATAACTGAAATACAAAAAACAATAACTTCTTGATCGGTTAAATTAATTAATGGAGTAAATTGTAAAATGACTACAATAAAAGATATCGGTAACACTGAAAAAAGAGCTTCTTTTATTTTAATAAATAAAGAATTTTTCATCGTATTACCTCCTTTTACTAAACCATTGTCTATTATAGCAAAAGTGGATATCTCTTTTAATAAAAAATATCAAACAAGGATTTATTTATACGTTAACATTGAAAAATTAAAAGTGATAAGTTAAAATCTTTTTGCTTAGATATTTTGTCTCCGTAGCTCAGCTGGATAGAGCGTCGGTTTCCTAAACCGCAGGTCGTAGGTTCGAATCCTATCGGGGACGCCAGTTTAAATTATTAAATAGTCAATTTTGTCCCAGTAGCTCAGCTGGATAGAGTACCGGTTTCCGAAGCCGTTGGTCGTAGGTTCGAATCCTATCTGGGACACCAATCCCAATCTCTGGTAAATTACATAGGTTGGGATTTTTATTTATAAAAAATCTATATAAATTAAAAACACTTGTACAATTCATTGCCAAAATCTTAAGATTACCTAATTAACGTTATATTAACATTTATAATACTCGGGCTTGGAATTTTAATTTTTTTTTGTTAAAATCTATTTTGTTAAAAATATGCCCTCTTGGCGGAACTGGCAGACGCGCTAGACTTAGGATCTAGTTCTCACGAGTGCGGGTTCAAATCCCGTGGAGGGCACCATTTGTTATTAAATGCCCTATTTCTAGGGTTTTTTTATTCTCACGTAAAGGAATTGTAAGGGAAAATTTTAATGGTTCAAATTTTTAGATTTGTAAAATACATCTCACACTTATGTTATAGCCTTGGTGGTTTGCATTCTTTTGACATTTATTAAAAACGAATAGATTCACCTAAAAATAGGATTTTTTGAAATTCGTTTTTAATATCAAAACTATCTTAATTTGACAAAAAGACTTAACAATAATAAAATTGAATTACTAATTTTAATAAAAACTAGGAGATTTTATGGATTATATATACTATACAAAAAATACTTGTTCTAAAAGAATTCAAGTATCACTAGATGGTAATGTTGTTAGTAGCGTGAAATTTTTAGATGGTGGATGTCCTGGAAATTTACAAGCTCTTCCTCGCTTGGTTGCCGGTATGACTGTGACTGTAGAGGAGGTTGAAAAAAAATTAAGTGGTATTAACTGTGGATATCGTGGCACTTCTTGCGCTGATCAATTATCAAAAGCGGTAAGAGAAGCATATCAAAAACTGCATTCATAAATTTAAAATTTGGTGTCATTATGGAAGAGTATTTAAAATTAGAAGGCCAAATTTGCTTTCCGCTTTATGTTTGTTCAAAAGAAATTATTAGAAAATATAAACCATTTCTAGAAGAATTAAATTTAACATATACCCAATATATTACGATGTTGGTGCTTTGGGAAGTTGAAAGCATCAATGTTACAGATTTAGGTGAAAGACTTTACCTTGATTCAGGAACATTGACACCCTTGTTGAAAAAACTTGAAACTAAAGGTTATATAACTAGAAAAAGAGGCAATGTCGATGAGCGGAATTTGATTGTGACAATCACTGAAAAAGGTTTGGCTTTAAAAGAAAAGGCAAAGCCGATTCCATGGCAACTTGCTTCTTATGTAAAACTAGAAAAGGAAGAGGTTGTTGCGTTATATAAAATTTCACGCAAATTGATGAATGCTTTGCAAGATAAAAAAAGGGACTAACTTGAGTCACCTTTTTTTATAAAAGCATCTATAATAAAAAAAGCCTATTTACTAGGCGATTAATAATTGGTGCCGCTGGTCGGACTCGAACCGACAAGGATGCACTCCGCTCGATTTTGAGTCGAGTTTGTTTACCAATTTCAACACAGCGGCATTTCGCAATGAGCATTCATATTTTACCATATTCTATTTTTAAATCAATAAAATTTCTAGGATTCTATTAGATTACTTTGATGAGGAGACGAGGTGATATAGTATGAGCAAGCATCGAATTATTTTAAAAGAAATCGCTGAAGAAGTAAACTATTCCATTAACACCGTTTCAAGAGCGCTTCGCGATTGTGTCGACATTAGCGATCGAACTAAAAAGATCATTCGCGAAAAAGCAATCGAATTAGGATATTACATTGAAAAAAAACCACTTTATACGCGTATAAAGAATCGTCCGCTTATCGCCTTTGTTTATAATAATTTTTTCGATTATTATTTTATCAAAATGTCAGATATAATACTTAAATATTTTGAAGATAAATATGAGTCGGTATTTATCTTTAGGCAAATCAAGAAAGAAAAAATCGGTTTGGATGATTTGAAATTTTTAATGGATAATGATGTAGAAATCATCATATCTTATATTAATTTTGAAAAAGATGTTTTGAATTTTGTTGAATTATATGGTCTTACAGTGGTGCTAATCGGTTTTAATTCGCGCTTTTTAAAATGTAATTGTGCTTATTGTGACGAAAGGAAAAAAATAAATTTGGCAGTCGACTATTTCCTAAAACAACGTATTCACAAAGTGTATTATATTTTGGATTCTGATCTTTTGAAAGCAAAAGAAATGAAAGATCTATTTAATAAAAAATATTTAAAAAAAACTTTGGGAACAAGTGTGGAATATATTGATCTTAATCATTTTGAAGATCAACTTAATGAAAACACACTGCATTCTAAAGATGGCTTTTTATGTTCAAGTAGCGTTAGTGTTGAAAAAATAAAAAAATTGAAAAGTATAAAAAATAATCTTATCTTTATTATAAACGATAATTTTGAATGTGCGGATTTTAATGTAGTTAGTGTTACTTTAAATTATGAAGAAGTTGCAGAAGAAATATGCAATATTGTGTATAAACTTTTAGAAGGTAAAAAAGATATTTATCATAAAATAATATATGATGTTTATATAAAAGAATAAGAGCGAAAAGATTTAGCAAACTAATCGAAACACTTGATTTTTCTTTTTATAAAAATTATTATAAAAAAGCCTTTTGCCGACATAGCTCAATTGGCAGAGCAATTGATTTGTAATCAATAGGTTGGCGGTTCGATTCCGTTTGTCGGCACCATTAAGCAACATTAGCCCTAGAAATAGGGCTTTTTTACTTCTATGTAAGGGAATTGTAAGAGAAAACGTAAGGTAAAAATTTTCTAATGGTGCAATTTTTAGTGTTTGTGTAATACGATTTAAGTAACAAAAAAATAAAAAAGGGATTATAAGCTTTTTTGTCTTCTTAATAATCCCTTTCATAAATATTTAACAAGTATACTTTATTTAAAAATTTTATCAATGAGACCAACGGTTTCGTTAGGAAATATATGTGAATAAGTATCTAAAGTTTCTTTAACAGAACTGTGCCTTAAATGCTTGCTTACAATTAAAGGAGATATACCTGCATTTATCATTCGTGAAGCGCAACTATGTCTTAAGCCATGAAATTTTATATGCGATATATTAGCATCTTTAGCGTGCTTATCCATTATTCTTCTAATAGTTGTTCTAGAAGTGTGTTTATGACCGAAAAACATATAATCATCATCTGTGGCATACATATCTTCTTTTAGTTTTATTAAATCATTTGTTAGATCTTCGGACATAGAAACTGTTCCGTGACTACTAGCGGTTTTAGCATCATCTAAATTTCCGCTGCTATCCATGCTTTTGTTTATATTGATTGTTTTTGCTATTGGATTAAAATCACTCCACTTAAGTGGTATAAGTTCACCAATTCTTAAACCGCAAACATATGTCGTTTTAAATAATAATCTCCAAATATCATCTTTTTCGAAAGTAGCGTAGAATTTATCCCATTCTTCGTTGGTCCAAAAAGATAATGATTCTTTACTTGATGAAATAGATTCCCTAATAGGTTTAATCAATACTTTTAATTTTCTATATAGTTCATAAGATATATATTCATGGTCGGATGCATATTCTAACATATTTTTTAATAGTAAGAGTATTCGATTTTTTCTTTTTGACTTAATTGTTTTAATGTTTATAATTTTAGCTTTAAAATTTTCTATTGTATTTATCGTAAATGCTTTTTCTAACGATAAAGAAATTGAAAAGTTAGGCAAAATATATTTCTTAATCATTAAATTTTTATTGTAAGTAGTTTGTGTTTTTAGCATTGATTTGCACTCGGTTATAAATAATTTAGATAATTCATAAAGCGTTATAGAAGCTTCAGAGTGCAAATATAATTTCCTTCTTTTTTTATCTTTTTCTATTTCTTCAGCTTCTATTGCTTGGACAAACTTTTTGCCACGTTCTTTTGTCCATTCTTTATTGTATATACTAATTGTTTTAAACGTTCCATCTGGTAATTTTAAATTATAACATATAAAATATCTTTTTCTTGATTTGTTGTAGCAAATACTCATTGTTTTTTCCTCCTTATTTTTGTTATAATAGAGGAGCAAAAAGGGTCCTTCCTTTTTGCTTCTATTGTTGAGCCTACTTTACAAACTTTGGTCGGTTGGAAAAGTAGGTTCTTTTTTATTGGTCGATTTTATCACGATAATTTTGTTTTGATCTCTCACCTTTGATAACATCATCTCCTTTCTAAGTTTATTTTAGTTTAAAATTTATCACTTTATATCGCTTTGAAAAGCGATTGCCTTTCCTATAATTCTTATATCATTTAGTTCCTCGCCGATATAAACTAAAGGAGCGTATTTTGGATTCTCGGCTTGCAGAATCAGCTTTCCTTTGTCTGGATAATAGTAAACGCGTTTTAATGTAGCTTCATTGTCAATGATTACAACTGCTATATCACCATTGTTAACCATGGATGCACTTTTGATAAATACTATATCACCATCATAAATTCTTGCACCAACCATGCTATCGCCTCTTGCAATTAGGCAAAAATCAGCGTGAATTTTTGTTCCTAATTTAACATAGGATTCTCTGTCTTCGTTAGCAAACTTTGGTGTTCCACAAGATATTTCGCCCAAGCAAGGAAGACTTTGTTTGTCAATTTGGTAGAAGTTGTCAAAGTTTTCGATATATTCTTCGTTTGCATTATCTTCCCATCCCATAATTTTTGCTGGAGAAACCAATAAAGCATCGGCTAATAATTTAATCTTATCTCTTTTCATATTTGAGATATTTCCTGATTCCCATCTTGAAATAGTTGCTTCTGATACATTAACCTTTTCAGCTAGTTGCTTCATAGTCAAACTCAGTTCAATTCTTCTATTTTTAATAAATTCTCCAATTGTCATAGCAACGCCTCCTTTCATAATTATTATTAGCAAATGACTTGCTTTTTTGCAAGCATTACTAAAAAAAAAGGAAAAAAACTTGCATTCGCGTATTGACAACAGATTTTTTTAATAGTAATATGTACTTGCGTAAATGCAAGAAAGGAGAGAGATATGTTCGATTTAAATTTGTTTAATTCGGTATTAGCCTTCAGGGGAATTTCAAAAAAAGAATTAGCTTCTAAAATCGGTTTATCAGAAACGACAATCTATAAGAAAATCAACAGAAATGGCGATTTTAGTAGAGAAGAAATTCAAAAGATTGGAAATATCATTGGAAAAGAAAATGCAAAAGCAATTTTTTTTGCAGACGAACTTACGCAAATGCAAGAAACGGATGCACACTAGCGTATTTATGATCGAAAAATTACGAAAAGAAAGGAGGAACTATGAGACAGCAATTTGGAGATCTAACAATAGAAAAGAAAGAGCAATTACTGTCGAAGCCATGTATTAGAGTTGAAGACGTTATGGTTCTAACGGGATATGGCCGTAGTATGTGTTATCAATTGATGAATGAATGCAGACAAAATTTTAACGGCCGCGCTGGTATCAGAACTGATGCAATAACACCTAAATCATTATGTTTGGCCCTAGGCACAACAATAGAGGCAGAAATGAGACTCATCGGAATAGCAAAAGGATATATACAGCTATGAAAAAAATGTATAAAAGAGAGATTTACTCGACCAAAGAAGAATGGCTCAACAATAGAGGTTTTGGGGGTAGTTCTGCAAGTGCAATCTTGGGAAAAAACCCTTATATGACAATAATCGAATTGTACAAACGTATTGTTCATGGTGGTTCACCAAAGAATGATTCTAATGAATCTATGCAATATGGGACATTATGTGAACCACTTATGAGAAAACTGTTTGCGCTCGACTATAAGGACAAATACAAAGTTAAAGCTCCTTGCAAGTATGAAATGTATCGACGAAAAGACAAACCTTATTTAACTGCAACTCTTGACGGAAGATTAACCGACCTAATCAGTGGAGTTAAAGGAATATGGGAATGTAAAACACATGATGTTAGAAACAAAGCGGATGATGAAATGTGGCAATTAGGATTACCGGATAATTATTTCATCCAATGCTTACATTACCTTGTAGTAATGAATGATTGTGATTTTGTAATTTTAACCGCTAAATTAAGATATTTTGACTATTACCACGAAGACGGAAAGAAATTACTTTATCAAAAAATTATCTATCACATGATCTGGCGTGATGATGTCAAAGATCAATTAGATTACTTAGAAAAGCAAGAAACGGACTTTTATGAAAATAACGTCCAAAAAAAAATTATGCCAAATTATTCAATTAAATTTTAGGAGGAAATATGGAAAAAGAATTGAAACTTGTACCTGTGCAAGACAAAGAAACAGGCGTCTATCAAATAGAAAATTTTGAGGAAAACAAAAAAATAGTTAAGGATTTCTTGGCCAATGAATGCCATGTTGAAATGGAAATAAATTCGGCTGAAGACTACAAACTTATCAAGAACACTAGAACGGATATTCGCAAAAAGAGAGAGACGATAAAAAATATTCGTATCCAAGTGTCCGAAATGTTAATTGGTGTCTTCGAATCTCAATTAAAAGAAATTGAAAGAGAAATCGATGCGACAGATTTAATCTTGAAGGAAAAAATTGATGCTTACGATAAATTGATTAACAACAAGCAAGACAAGCCTTCGAAGATTACTTTAACCGTTAAAGGTTACGATATGCAAAAAATTCAAAAAGTCAAAGATTATGCCATTAAGCAAGGCTTAGAGGCAGCAATTAAATAGGAGGAAATAACAATGGCAAATGAACTTTCAAAAAATCTAAAAAACGAGGTTAGTGCTGCTATTAGCAATACTACGATAGCAGATTCAATATTAAAAAACTTCAGTCAACTTGTGGAGGCAGAACAATTAAAATTTCCGGAGAATTATAACGTAGGTAACCAGTTAAAACTAGCATATTTAACCATTATTCAAAACCCAGATTTCATAGGGTGTACATCCACTTCAATTGGACAAGCATTAACTGAATTTGCGCTTCAAGGTTTAGAGGTAGATAAAAAGCAAGTTTATTTCATTAAATATGGAAATCAGCTAAAAATGTTTAGATCTTACTTTGGCGACGTGGCAGTTGCTTATAGAACCGAATTGGTAAAGGACATTAAAGCAATGGTCGTTTACAGCGGAGATAAGTTTGAAACAACCATTTCTAATGATGAAGAAGTTGTTGCATATCACAAAACATCTTTTGTCAATCGAGACAATGAAATTATTGGAGCATACGCTGTAGCCACTTTACCAGATGGAGCAAAAAGATATTGCATAATGACTAAAAAAGAAATTGAGGCCAACTGGAATAAATCGCGTTCACAAAAAAGAGAAGTACAAAAAGAGTTCCCACAGGAAATGGCCAAAAGGACTGTTATCCGCCGTCTAGTTAAGATGTTATTTAACACTGCCAACACAAGCGACAACTATATCGCGGCAACAATTGCTTCGTACAACAGAACAACCGAAGAAGAATACGAAAATAGTATAGAAAACTCTCCGACTCCAAGAAAAACAACGGTGCATAATTCTATTTTACCAGAGGCGAATCCATCATCTGAAGAATTAGTCGCGGATCCGGTGGAAGATGTTGTTGAAACTGCCGAGCCGTCAGTTGAATCAGTTGCAGATGAAGTTGTAGATGAATAGGTGGTAAGTAATTATGCTTTTAAAAGAGACGCGTAAAATTGATTCTAAGGGAAGAATTATTCTTCCCCCACCTTTATTAAGACAATGCAAATTAAAACCTGGCGATGTTGTTTTTTTCGAAAGTACTAAATCTGGATCAATTATTATTCGGAAAGACAAGAGCGATGAACAACAAAAATAAAGCCCAAAAATATTATTGGTTCAAGCTAAAATTATCCTTTTTGGATAGTCCCAAAGTAGATTTTCTAATGTCGCAAAATGGTGGAGCTAATTATGTAGTGATTTACCAAATGCTTTGTTTGAAAGCGATTAACACAAACGGTAAATTAGAAACATCTGTGAAAGAATGTAGAATCAAATGGGACGACGCTAAAATACAGCGTGAATTAAAGTACTTTGAAATAGACACAATACGAATCGCCATGACTCTATTCCTACAACTCGGTTTAATCGTTCCTGATGAAGAAGGTATACTTCAAATTCAAGATTTTAGCGAGCTTGTCGGTTCTGAAACCGGTGCTGCTATTGAAAAAAGAGAGCAAAGAAAAAGAATAGACAAAGGGATAGACAAAGGGATAGACAAAAGAATAGACAAAGGGATAGACAAAGGGATAGACAATGTCTATCCAGAGTATAGAGATAAGAGTATAGAGTATAGATATAAGAATATAGAGAATATAGATAATATAAATAATATATATAATACTTTAGAAGATAAAAAAGATAAAAAAGATAAAAAAGATAAAACCCCTGACGAGGTGTCAAAAAATCCCTTCATAATATTTCTTTTGTCGAAAAATTTTTTTACCAAAAAAGATTATATCGAAATTCCACTCATCGAAGAGTTTTACGATTCACTGCTTGAGGGCTATTCGTTAAAATCACCTGAATGGATACAACAATATAAAAATATTTTCATAGCAACCAAATATATGGTTACCTATGCTTCTAACCCAGAGATTATTGAAGATAAATTAAGTTACATTAAAACCGCAATTAGCGATTCACTTAATAGAAATTACAATAATTCGGATTGGATGGAAGAGTGCGAACGCTATTTCGAAACTCATCCGGAACTAAAACGTTATTAAAACCGACCAAATAAAAAAACAATAGAGGCAAAAAGAAATGAATAATGCACAATGGAGATTATATAATCTTTTGAAAAAGAAAAATCAAGAAAATCCAAATCACTGGGTTACTCACGAAGAAATATGCAAAGAATTGCCGGATTTATTTTCATTAAATCATAAAGCAATCAATAAAATGTGTTCGTCGCATATTCAACAGCACATTTTAAAAATCAATGAAGATAATAAAATTGAAAAAATAATCATGTATAAAAATCAAAGTTACCGTTTGGCAAAAGATTCGGTCGAAGCTTTCGATTTTATTCGCAATAAGTTATTTATTCGCGGATTAAGACATTTAAAACGTTATTGGACCTTATTAGACAAAATACGAAGCGACGGTCAAATGAAATTACTCTCAAATAGAAGTGAAATCATAGATAAAGATTCTCGTGCCAGAGATTATTTTGAAACTTATTTACCGACGGGAAAAAATCAAACATGAAAAAAACTTTTGCTATTTTCAATGAATTTAATCTTATTGGGCGACTGTGTAATACTCCTCAAAAGGAATTTACCAAAAATCATCAACTATTTACACGCATTACTTTAAAAACCCGATTTCGAGACGAAATATTTATTCCAATAATCATGTTTGGAAAAGAAGTCGATGTTGTATGCACTAAATTTCAAATTGGCGACGTTGTGGCCATTAAAGGTCAAATCTCTTCGCGAGAAAAACAAGACGGGAAATTGATGATAGATTTTGTTGCAACAGAAATGCAATTGATTTCTAAAACAAATCTTGAAATCGTCCAAGAAGATAAATTCTTGAAAGTTATTGAATTATATGATCCTGAAAAAGTGACCAAAAGAATGATGAAAAAATAGGAGGCAAATATGGCTTTAAATAATTCTTTTCGACTAATAGGCACAATTATTACTCCTTTCAACAAAGTTAAAAGAGGTAAATATAATGTCTACGAAGTTGAAATCGAAGTTCAAAATGGTAAGTCGATTCAAACAATTCCACTTACATTTTACGCTAAAACGGCGAACCCTGTTACCGATTACACTCGAGATTTAACCGGCATGCAAGTAGCGGTCGGAGGATACATCCAGGGCAATCGCTACAGCTTGCAGGACAAAGTTATTCACTACATTTATATGGTTGTCAATGAATTATCAATCATATCTAAAGGATTTGACGATATGAACACCGGTGTTAGTGCACAAGGAATCTTAATTCCTGACGATGATTTACCATTTTAAAAAACAATAAGGAGAAAAATAAAATGAAAAACGTTAAAAACTTAACTCTAGAAGAAAGAGTAACACTCTTAGAAAAGCAAATGAGCAACTTAGTTGCAAATAAAGAATTAACAACGGAATTTGCATTGAATGTCAAAAACCTTAAAAGCAGTGGCGAACCCAAAGGAGTAGATTTCTTGAATTATGTAGAATCGCTTTCAGAAAAGATTGAAGATGAACACAAGAACATCTATGTAAAATTACCTACAATTTATGTCAATGTAATGAGTAGAATTATTTACTTCTCGTTTAACGAGATCGATGGCTATATCAAATTACAGCCTCAATTAGTTTCTAAATATAAAAACTCATTAGTAGATGGAAAGATAAGATCTATTCCAAATGTCGCTCCAAACTTCTCGCAATTCTCATTTAACAAAGCTACGAAATTTTGCAAGTGGGTTGATGGCGAACAACTGAATTGGCGTACCGTTCTTTACTTCCAAATAATGTGGGCGTACGCATACGGAACCAAAAATAATAACTCCATTTTGCCAAATGAAAAATATAATTGGAGTAGTGAAAGAGATTGTGCTTTTGGTGACACAGGTAAAGGAATAGGCGAGTTTTTGGGCGTTGAGCAATTATTTACATCAGGTCGAAATTTTGTTGATCTTAGCGACCATGAAACAGAACTGTGGAAAATATATAAAGAATGGAATTTTAATGAACAATTTGATCCTAACGCAAAATTCGCTGAATGGGGCGATTATGATCCTGACGAAAAGTCAAAAGGGGTCTTCTTCTCGGATTGGAATAATGGGTTCAACCGCTGTTGGAACGCCGGCGACCGCGCCGTCCGCCTTTGCAAAAAGCCTTATGAAGGGTGTTAGGATTATCTTTAATTTATCAATATGGCAAAACAAGAAAACAAGGTAATTAAAACAGCCGCAGATTCGGTCAGAAAAATTTTATTTAACTTTGATCTGGAAATGACTGCAAGTGTTGGGGAGTTGAAACTCGCAAGAGCAAAAACTCTCCGCTATAAAAATCCTAAAAATAATCGAGAAAAAGAGATTTACACAAACGCTCGCATCGATGAAGAGAAATTAAAAGTATTTATTCAACAATTGACGGCCGGGAAAAATGAAACGTGGCAGTCCTTAGAACAAATTTTAGAAATCTATAATCCAAAATACAAAAAGATTTGGTTAATGTATTTTATCAGCCAATATACTTACGAAGAAATCGCCCAAAAAACTAATTATTCCGTAGATGGTGTTAATTTTATAATTCAAAAATTAAAAAAAGACTTAATTGATTTAAACCTAATTGCAAAGGAGGATAACGCAAGTGAGTGATTGTTTGAAAAATGTAAAATTTAAAATTATTAGTCCGATTGTTACAAAAGCAAGACCTAAAGCAAGAGTAGTTAACGGACAATACGCTCAAATGTATACACCTAAAAAGACTTCTGTTTATGAAAATTTTATCAAACTAAATTATCAAGAAAAAGTGAATTACTTTTTTGACGAAAGGCCATTAGAAGTTGCGATTGTTGCCTACTTCAAATGCCCAAATGCTCTTAAAAAATATATACCATTCGATATCAAGTGTGTTAATCATAAAGATCTTGATAATATTGCAAAAACAATTTTGGATGCCTTAAATGGTATAGCTTATAAAGACGATAAACAAGTTCAAAAATTGCATGTTACTAAGAAATATTCCGAAACCGACTATGATTATGTCGAGGTATCAATCAGCGATGTTGTGGGAACTCTTGAAGAGGTTAAACAAATGTATGAATATGAGAAATTAACGCAAGAAATCTCAAAATTAGAAAGCAAAGGCACTTTAAATGCAAAAGACAAAGAACGGCTTATAAAACTAAAGGAAAAAACTAATAGTTTTAGTACTCCGTTACCGTTTTAAAGGAGATGAAAGCAAAATGACAATAGAACAATTAAGAACCCAAGACAAAAAACATGCGCAAGTAATTGCAAATTATCTAATAAAAAGAATTGAAACCGACCAATGCTTAAAAGAAAAAATTGAAACAACAACTAAAACATTAAAAGGATGTGTTAAATATTGTAAAAATGAGGCGCGTAAACAAGCTGAAGATGGATGTGCAATGATTCCTGATGATGAAGTGTTTAAGTGGGCAGTTCATTATTTTCTTGAAGATTCAATCAAAGAAAATGAAATACCATCTATTCCTAATTCTAAAATTAACAATGAAAAAAATAATACTCAAAAATTTACTTCTGATACTAAAAAAGATAAAGATGTAAAAAAGAAACTTATCGAGCAATTAACATTATTTGACTTAGGTTAATATGGAACCATTTGATTACAATCCAATACTAGAACTTGTTGACTATCCAATTACGCTAGAAGATAAGATTAAAGAATTGGGATATTATTTTTCAAGTTATTTAGAATATGATGCAAAGAAAAAAGAATTTATACGACATGTTTATGCAAGTCGAACCACGAAAAAAAATGGTTTTGAGTGCATGGAAATTTTTAGAGAATATGAAAGCGGCTTAAAAATAGGAAAAAATTTTTATTATTGCTCATACGGAAATGCTGCAGGGATGCACGTTGTTTGGAAAAACACAAATTCATTTTATTACGGAAATAAAGAAAGGATTAAAAAATTTGTTGAATGTGATGATTTTATAAATATTGGAATGTTTCGGTCGTTTCAAATGACTACATTAGAGGAAATTGTAAGTAATGATTTAAATTTGAGATTTTGTCGATGGAACAATCACGTTGATGCTTTAAATTATATTAAAATTTACAAAAGATATCCGATTGTAGAAATGCTAATGAAACTTGAATTATATCACTTAGTCTTTAATGAAAAATGCCTTTTGTTAATGATAGAAAGTAAACAATTTTGCAGATGGCTTTTTAAAAATAGAGATGCGATAAAAAAAGATCAAATTTCTTTTCCAGCTTTAAAATCTGCGTTTAAAAACGGGCAAGATGTTGCTAAATATAATGAGAAAATTATTAAAAAAAGATTGGATGCTAAAAGAATATCAGATGAGTTAGGCACTCAACTTTATCATCTTATAAAAGATGTATGTAAAGATTTTAATAAGGCGCAAAAATATGCTCAAATGGTTGGTAAAGAAAATTATCGAGATTATTTAGAAGCTTGCAAATTTTTGAAATTAGATTTATCTGATACAAAAGTTTTATATCCAAAAAATTTTAAATACTGGCATGATTTTTACGTTAATCAAATGACCTCAGCAAAAAACACAATAATAGATCAAAATATATTAAAACAGGCCAAGCGATATAAATATTTGCTTTTAGATTTAGAAAAATTAGTTTTAATTTTTCCTTCAAAAACTCAAGATTTTATCGATGAGGGCAACGCATTACATCACTGTGTAGGTCGTATGAATTATAACGAAAAGATGGCTAAAGGTGAATCGCTAATTATTTTCATTAGAAAAAAAACAGCACCAAACAATCCATTTGTTACGATGGAATATAATCCTAAAAAAAAGAACATACAGCAAATTTATGGCAATCATGATGAACCACCTACTGCAGAAGTTAAAAATGAAATTTATAACTTTTGGCTTCCAATGGTGCAACAAATAAAAAATAAGAAGTTAAAGGAGAAAAAAATAATATGAGAGCTGATGAATTAGTAGACAAAGAACGAGGAATAAGTATTTTTTCGGTTTTAATTAAAAGGAAACAAAATGTTTGAATTAAACAAAATTTACCTAGGAGACGCTTACGAGCTTATTAAAAAAATTCCCGACAAAAGCATTGATTTGATTGTTACTGATCCACCATATGAGATAAATACGATGACAGGCGGTGGAAATTGCATTATCAATGGAACGTTGGCAAAATGGAGCCAAAAAACTTGTTTTAAAGACTTGGGAGAAAACAAATTAAATATCGGAATAGATGAAAGTATTTTAAATGAATTTATGCGAATTTTAAAGTTACCAAACATTTATATATGGTGTAATACAAAGCAAATATATAAATATTTAAAGTTTTTTGTAGGGAAACACAATTTGAATTTTAAACCTATAATTTGGAACAAAATAAACGCTATGCCATTATGCGGAGGAAAATATCTTGATGATTGCGAATATTGCTTATATTTTTACAAAGGTATTCGCTTAAATGCTTCTTACGATACGGCAAAAACTGTTTATTATGAGCCGATAAATTATAACGATAAAAAACTTTTTTCACATCCGACAATTAAAC
The DNA here is from genome assembly GCA_947627505.1 of uncultured Bacilli bacterium. GTDB lineage: Bacteria > Bacillota_I > Bacilli_A > RFN20 > CAG-449 > CANQAG01. The sequence continues at coordinate 59,676 of CANQWG010000001.1, forward strand.
CATTAAATATTATTAAGAATCTTATTATCAATTCTTCTAACGGGGGGGGGGTATAATTCTAGATCCGTTTATCGGAAGCGGAACTACAGCAGTAGCGTGCAAGGAGCTTGGGCGTAACTATCTAGGTTTTGAAATCAATGAAAAATATTATCAAATCGCCGTTGATAGGATTAACGGTACAACTCAAAAAGAAAAGAAACAAGGAATAAAACAATTAACATTATTTGATTAAAAAAGGAGGAAAAATGGATTACGAAAAAATTATTGACGCGTTAAAAACAATTAAAGAAGTATGCAAGAAATCAGACTGCACTGATGACAATTGTCCTTTTTGCGAAGAGGCAACTTGTTGTATTCAAAAAGTGGCGCCAGAGTATTGGGAAATTAAAGATATTGAAGAAATAGAACAAATTAAGGTTTTTAAATAAGTATGGGTGGTTAAAAAAATGAAGAGTAAATTATTATCATCGCCAAAAAAGGGTGCTTCAATCAAAGAAAAATTAGATTTTTACGATCATTTAATGGAACAAGGCGATTTAACTTTAAAGCAGTTAAAAGTGCTAAGACAAAGATTGTATAAAATCGACACTTACTTCCAAGATTGCGAAATCATAATTCAAAAAGGCGTTCTGTTGGAATGTGTCAACGAACTAATTAAGGAGTATTAAATATGTTAACCGATGAATTGAGACAGCAAATAAAAGAATCAAATCTTACTAAAGAAGATTTAAAAGTTATTTTTTTAGATAACTTTATTAACAAGTATAAAGACGGATCATTGTATTTAAATTTAATCGATTTAGACTTTAGTGATTTTAATGGTGATATTTATATTTCAGGAATGAAAGTTAAGAAAAATTTATATCAATCTTGTCAAGAAGTTAAAGGTGATTTATTTCAAGATAATCAAGAAGTAAAAGGTGATTTATTTCAAGATAATCAAGAAGTAAAAGGGGATTTATATCAAGATAATCAACAAGTACAAGGAAATATACGTTCATCCAAAAGCAAAATAAGAAAGGATAAATAAATTAAGGAGAAAAAACTATGGGATTAACTATGAGAGCGTGCTATAAAGGTGCACTAGAATATGACTTTGGCTATGGAAGAATGTTTAGTTTGCGAGAAACCATTGCAAAGGAGGTATTAAAAGATAAATTCTACGTTTATACAGAGTGGTTAAAAACAAATCATAAAACACCAAAAGATGAATTATCAAAAATATGTGAAAATTTAAGAAAAGCGGTTGGATTATCAGTTTATTCATTTTTAACGCAATCTGATTGTGATGGTAAACTTACTCTTAAAGAAGTTAAGGACATTTACGAAAAGATTAAAGATAGTAAAGCAAATCTATCCTTATGTTACGGGGCTTGGTATGACGAAGAAAGTGATAAAGACTTTATAAATTTGTTAGAAGATTGTATCGAACATAAACGTGGTTTGAAGTGGTTTTAAAAAAAAGAAAGAAAAATAATGATTGACAATATAACGTTTTGTGAACTTTGTAAAAAGCAATTACAAAAAGAATTAGGATTTAAAGCAGATGAAATAATGCTTATGGAAACAGAGCAAAATGCTGATAAACAAGACGAATTACCATATTATTATCTATTTGTTTATAAAGGAAAACGATATAGATATATATTTGGTAAATTAACAGAACAAAAATAAGAGGAGAAAAAAATAAATGAAACATAATCAACTTTTGAAATCATGGCAAAAACGCCTTAGACTCAACGATTGGACATTTAAAGTCATAGATTTATGCTCACCAGAAGATTTTAAATTAAGTGGTGTATGTGGTGAATGTGATTATCAAGAGGTAAACAAGAGTGCAATTATTCGTATTATTTCTCCTGATTTTTATGGAGATCGCCTTATTCCGTTTAATTACGAAAAAATATTAGTGCATGAACTATTACATGTAAAATTTGCTCTTTTAGAGAATAGTGAAAACGAACTTCAAAATAGGATTGCTCATCAACTTATCGAAGATTTATCTCGAGCGTTTGTAGGAATGTAAGGAGGAAAAGAAATGAAAGCAGACGAATATTTAGTAGAAATGTTAGAAAACATTAAAGCAGAAAACGAGAAACTAAAAAAAGAAATCAAAGAATTAAAAGAAGAACGATACAATTTATTAGGACAAAGGGATACTCTTACTTCTGGTGATGATACAAATATGACGATAATTGAGAAAACAGGAAATATTTTTGAAATATCTTATTTTCAAGATTATGAAATTATATCTGCAATAAACGATAATAAAATAACAATAAGAGACTTAGGAGAAGCTTTGTTAGATGATAATAAAATATTACAAAAACTTGAGGAAAATTTAGGTGTTAATAAAAAATATTATTTAGCTCATGTTGATCCATTTCAGTATGAGTATTTGATAAAATTTTTAGGCAGAACAATAGCAGTTCCTAGGAATGCGTTTCGTCAATCATTAGATTGCGAATACAGCATTGTTCATTGTTATAATATCGATAATAAAAGTTATTTTTTAGATTATGAACAAGCCAAAAAAGCAGTTATTGAAAAAGCAAGAGACGAAATTAGAAAAGCTTTAGATATATTCACAGGGGTTGAGGAACAATGAAATCAGTTTTAATTCCTATTCACCCTAAATGGTGTGAATTTATCGCAAATGGCAAAAAAACTGTAGAAGTAAGAAAAAACAAACCCAAATTAGAAGTTCCGTTTAAGTGTTATATTTATTGTACAAAAGGGGGAAATCTACTTCGACTGATTGATGTATATGCCCTTTGTCAAAAACATATTAAAGACAAAAATAAGTTTGATGAGCATTATAAAACAGTTCGAATTTCTCAATCTCATTATTGTACTAATCCCATTGTAAATGGCAAGGTTATTGGCGAGTTTGTGTGCGACCAAATAGACGAATTTCACGATTGGCAACTAAAACCATACGGCAAGTTTAGAGACAACGAACAAAAGGAATTGGAAAATTTCTTGAAAAAAAGCTGTTTGTCATATGATGAAGTGTTGGAATATCGCAAAAATTTGGAGTATTATCAACCCATTTACGGCTGGCATATCTCTAATTTTAAGATATATGAAGAATCCCGAGAATTAAGTGGGTTTACCAATTTACAAGGTAAAAAAATAATGAAAGCACCACAAAGTTGGATGTATGTAATAAACAAAGGAGATAAAAAACTATGAAAAACTTTTATAACATCGGCGAATCTACAAAATATGCAATGACAGAATATGAAAAATATTTGGAAGCAAAGCGCCAAACTGTATTAGATACTATAAAGCCTATTTGTGAGGCATTTGGCATAACGAATTATGATTATATTGTTAAAACATCAGGGCAACGAGAAACGCTCGTTGTAGAAAACACCAAAATAGGCTGTTCCGATGATTCTATTGGAGCAATAGTGCAAGAACTTGTCAACTACATTTGGATCCAGTGTGGCTGTATTAACCGATTATCCCAATATAGAAAATATATCAAAAATACACTTACAGGATATTGGTTAAAAGGAGAGTAAACAATGAAAAAAACAAAAATAGATTGGTGCGATGTAACGCTGAATCCGGTTGTGGGTTGTAAAAATAATTGCCCATATTGCTATGCAAAGAAACTTAACGATAGATTTCATTTTGTTGAAAATTGGAATGAACCACAATTTTTCCCCGAAAGATTAAAAGAATTAAATTCTAAAAAACCAAAATCAATCTTTATGAATAGCATGAGCGATATAGGATTTTGGAAAGAAGAGTGGTTAAGTGCCACATTTGAAGCTATGCAAAAGAATCCTCAGCATAAATACATTTTCTTGTCAAAATGTCAAAACGGCTTTTTAGGGAAACTAAAATTCTATATGGGGTTAGAAGATATAGCGTTCTTTGGTTTATCTATTACTACGGCACAAGATTGGCAAAAACTGCAAGGTAGCCACTTTGATTTTGTCAGCATAGAGCCGCTTTTGGAAGACTTAGGCTTGCACAGATACAGCTATCATCCTTTGTCGTTAGAACAAATTATTATCGGTGCTGAAACAGGCAACAGAAAAAACAAGATCGTTCCTAAAAAAGAGTGGGTAAACAAGATCGTTGAATTTGCAGACGAACATAATATTAGAGTGTTTATGAAATCAAGCTTAAAGGATATTATGGGCAAAGATTTTAGGCAAGATCCATTGCTTTGGAACAAATAAAAAAAAGAGGATTACTCCTCTTTTTTAATGTCATTAAGTATTAACTTTCTTATATAATCGGCTTTGTTTGGAACACTATCAAGTTTATTGAGAATTTCTATGTCGTTTATAAGATTATATCTCACGCTGATGCAACGAGTATTCGCTTGGTGCCAATGGTTGATTCGGGTTAAAATAGCTTTTTTCCTTTGCTTTTCAGTTTTGTACTTAACGTTATGTGCTCCGCCTCTAGTTTCCTTTTTTTGGGGCATATTTTTCTTGTCTCCTTAGTAATTTTTGTTTTGCTTCGTCAAGTTGTTCTTGTTCTAATTCGTAAGGCGGTCTACTTACGAAAATTTGTTTAACAAATTTTTTACCTTTTTTTGGCACCCAATGGCAACAAGAGCAAATATTATGTATTTCAATTATTTTCTCTGCATATTCCCTAGAGCGCGAGTAAATAGTCATTCCTAATTTTGATGATTCGTCTATAAAACTATAGGCATTTATTTCAAATAATTCTTCCATAGCATATTGTCCTTTATTAGTTTAGCATTTTTATTTTTTATTTACTACTTAATTTGTTTAATGCTTTAGTTGCATTTTCTTATCCTCCTTATAATGATTATCTTTTTTGTTCTTTATTTAACTTGTCTGCGTATTCTTGTGCTTCTTGATATGTATTAAAGATTCCTCCGCTATATTCCACGTTTCCAGAATGTATAGTTTTATTTGTATCCTTGATTCTTTGTACTTGATAGACATCGCGTCCAATATAATTAGTTGTAACTTTCCACTCACTCATTTACTAATCCTCCTTATAAAATTCTTAAATGGTCGTAATGCTTGTTAGTGTTATTTCATCAGATTCGCAGTCCCTAGAAGTATTTATTAGTAAAATACATTCATTATTGTATGTTTGATCCGGACAGTTTTGCGCGATCCATTCGTCGTACTCTTTTTGATTTTTAAAAGTTTTATCAATAATATATTCATTCATCTTTCTATTTCTCCTTTACACCATAATATTTACTATTATTAAATCTTTGCTTGATTCATATTCGATACATGTAAGATACACTTCAAAACCTTTGATAAATAAGTGAATATCATCAGCAAATGCTTTTTTTTTCACGTCAACTTTAAATCCGTTTTTTTTCAGGGCTTCAAAGACTTCTCCGTTATATTTAGAGTATGAATATTCTTTTTTTAAAGAATAATAACCATCATCTTCTTTGAAGCCTTTATATCGCTTTAAATAATTCTTTAAATCTTTTCTTTCCATCGTTCTTGCTCCTTTAGACTTGCTAATAAACTCGGCTAATGCCACCGTTTTTTGCGACAATACCGATTTTGCCAAGATCGCTAAAATCTGGAACATCAAGATTATAAACGTAAGAGTAGGGAAACATCATTCCTTCGCTATCTGCTTTTAAGTCTTCTTGCTCCATTTCCCATTCTTCTGGATATTGAGAGATGAACAGAAGGGATAAGCAAAGACCAAAATTAAATCTTGTCAGTTGCGCATGATAGACTAGCGCGTGTCTTTGATCTTCAAATTTTTTGATGATATCTACAAACACTTGTTTATTTTTTACCAAATAAAGAATCCCATCAAAGATTTTATTTTGGCGTTCAGAGTAATAAACGGTGTTATCCGTTTCAAATTCTTTAATAACATTTGGAAGTAATTTTAAAGATTTCATTCTATTGATTGCTTCCGCTTTCTGAAAGATTTTCAAAATTTCATAATACTTTTCGCCATCCAAAGAGGGAATATAAATTCCCTCGATTTCGTCATTGTCTAAATAGTGAATCTTTAATTCTTTTGTTTCGCAATTCAATTCGGCAAAAATTATTTGTTCGTTCTCTTCGAAGTCAAAATAATTATATAAATCATTTGATTGGTCGGTCGTTAAAAAAATTGTTTCCATTGTTGAGTCTCCTTTCTTTTAGCGAGTTAATCTATGAAGTCCTTTTCGACAACTTCGATTTTATCGCCACAATAGATCATGGGCTTTTCATTTTTAAACCAATTAAGCAAAACTTGTGTTTCATTGAAGCATTCATAAATTTCGGTGCTATAGAAGCATTCGCCGTATTCGTTAGTAATTTTAACTTGATAAGGTCTAGTTACTTCGTAAATATCGATTGTAATGTCTTCGTCTTCATAATGGATTGGCTTATGCTCTAGATCATCTTCATATTTATCTTTAAGATCTTCGATCAATCCTTCAAATAACCAAGGATTTTCTTTGTAAAATTCCTCATATTTTGGGGCTACTTTAATATCAATTTTTCTCATTTTAATTTCTCCTTTTTTCTTTCTTATAATTCTTTCTTTTAAAGTGGTGTTTTTAGTGTTATCGCCTCACTTTTGATGATTATTCTTTTATGTCTAGAATTAAATTAGTTGCTTTTCTGGATTGGCCAATGGTGCTTAAAATGTTGTGCTTGATTCCTTCCTTTAGTCCTTGACCCCAACTCTTTAAATAAGCGATGCTGTTGTTAAGTAGATCATCGGTCATTATTTTTAGTGAAATCATGGAATAAAGGCTGGATAACTCTGCGACAAGTTCTTCTTTGCTGTAAGTAGTAGAAGCGAATCCACAACTGCTAGTCAGGGTTTTCCGATTCAGAAGCGAGTGATGCCCTGTTGAGTGGGCGAACTCATGCAACATCGTTTGGTAGTAATTTTCAATCGATTCAAATTGGTTTTTAGTCGGAATTGTGACGCTATGATCAGAAGGGCGATAGAACGCGCAATTTTGTGCGACTTCTTTAAAAGTTAAGTGGGCTCTTTCAATGTAAGATTCTTTAATTTTTTCCACTTTTTGAATGCGCTTTAAATCATTCTCTGGCTGTTCTGCCTCATCTTCAATCTTCCACAACTCTTTAACATTCAAGCCGCAATCTTCCGCTTTGAATAAATATTCCAATACATATTGAAATTTTCGATATTTAAATTGTTGCTTGATATTATCCCATTCTAAACTTTCATTAAATTCTTTTTCGTTGCCTTTAGAATCGGTGTATTTGAATTTAACTTTGACTTCTAATTTTACACCGGCGATAAGTTGTTCTATTTCTTCTTTTAATTCTTCTTTGTCTTTCATTTCTTTTTCTAGTGCTTCTCGCTCGATAGTTGTTAAGTATTTGTAAAATTTACATGCTTTGTAGTTTGGCGTGCCTTTAGCGCCTTTGTTTAGATGCAATTTGTGCTCTTTGATTTGCTTAAAAGTGACATAGAATCCAGCCGGCACAAAGAGTGGATCATATTCTTTCATCGTGTAAGTGTTAATTGCCAGCATGTCATCCATTACTAGGTCGTAAATACTTCTTGTTGTCTGATTGGTTGTAGTGGTCCAAGTCTTGCGCCACGCTTTAACGTTGCCAGATTCAATTATTTCGATAATTTTTTCGGCAGTTGCAACGTTCATTTGGTAGTCGTTCTTGACCGCCGGATTTTTAGATTTTAAATTTTCTTTCTTCATTTGGGTTTCCTCTTTCTTTCTGGCGTTTGTTTTGGTAGAATAGAGGCACAAACGCCGTAAGGCCTTTGGGAATAGTCTTTTAATTGCTGGCAGGCATTTTAAGGCTATTTTTTAATTTAAGAAATATATATAAAACGCTATATAAAGCGTGTAAATATCCTAATTACACAGGGGGACGATTTATTCTATTAGGTTTTCGCCTCTAATATTTGGCGCCGTCCGCGTCTATCGTGTCGTTAATTTCATTTGGCAGTGAAACGATATAACATCTACCAAATATACAAGTTTGCAAAGAACGATTTTTTTGTTGTGTCTCCACAATTTGTTAAAGTCCCTTGCAATTCAGGGACTTATTGATTATAATTTATTTGTGTTTTAGATAGGGCGATAAGTTATTTATCGTATCTATCTTTTTTTACTTCTACAATAATTTTTAGAAGTATAAACAAAGTAATAATAGTTATAATACTATCCATACTCTGATTTACTCCAATAAATCAATAAGTGTAAATTGCAAAGAACCGTTAACGAGATTAACATTTTGCAATGCCTTTCTCATCGCTAGGTTGCCCTAACGACAAACACATCTTAATTGACTTTGAAATATTAGTCAAGCACAATTTTTCAATAATCGCTTTTTTGCGCAAAATTATATTACATGTAATATAAAAAAATTAAAAAATTTTTTCTTTTCTTTATTTATTTCTTTTACTTTTTATGGTTTTTTCTTCTTTCGATTTTTGGCTTCTGGAAGCAATCAGAGCGAACAAAGAGCACAATAAAAAGCGCATTAGAAGCAACAGTCACAACGCGCCAAAGTTATAATTTTTTATATATTTCTTATCTTTAGATAATCTATTACTTAGTCTTTAAGTTTACTTAATCTATTAGTTATTTAATTATATAAATATATTTTAATTATTATTAAATATATAATACTTACTTTAGATACTATAAATGTATAGAGAATATTATAAAAGCCGGAAATAGACATCGCTTGAAAAAGTAAAAAAAAAGAAATTAGTTATTATTAAATAACTAAAAGTTTTTAACGTGCACAATCTCTATGAATTGCTCCAAAACAATAAAAAGCCCTAAAAATAAGCACTTTTTAAAAAGTGTAAGGGAATTTTTAAGAATTTACTAGTTGCAAGGGTATTAAATAGTACTAGTAATATAAGACATCTATCAATCAACCAAGACCAACACCCACCCCCCATACCGGCGACAAAGGGGGAGGGTGGCAAAAATAAAACAATGTCTCAAAATAAATTTTTTTCATTTTTAAGAGAAACATAGGAGGGTGTCTTACTACCTTTTTTCTACCTAGCACTTAGAATGGAGCGAATTTTAAAATTAAGTTGAGGTGAAGTGTCATGAGCAAAAAGATCAAAAGTCAATTGAATATGTTGCCGAACTATGAGCAAAACATGTATAGAGGCATTAAAAATAGTACAGTTGATGAATTAAAAGAAAATTCTCTTATTAGGCGTTCTTTATGTATGGCACTTGGGTCACCTGTAGACATGAAGCTAGAAACAGGAGAAATAGCTAGTGTTACGGTTGCAGATGTAGTTGTTGCGCGCACGCTTCAAGACGCAATTCAAAAACCCAGCGCATCCAAATTAAAAGATTTAGCTTTAATTACCGGCGAATTAAAGGAAAAGGCGGAAGTTACATTTAATTCACCCGAAAAACTATTTGGAGACATTGTAATTCATAATGACAGCAATAACTAAGACATTGGCAGAAAGGGAATTATTCAATTATGATTCAGATTTGGTTATACACACCTCGATAGGCGATGTACCGGTATATAAATTTATCGAAAGATTTCTTTACATTAGAACAAAGGAAGGATCAATCGTTCAATTTATTCTTAATGATGAACAAGTGGACTTATACAAGACTATTTGTTTGCAAAGGAGAAAAAAGCAACCGGTTCGAATTAACATTTTAAAGGCAAGACAAATTGGATTCTCGACATTTATTGCGGCGATATACTTTTGCTTAACGATATTTTCGCCAAACAAAAGAGCTCTTATAATTGCTGACACTCAAGAGCATGCCACGAATTTGTTTAGCAAGTACAAGCTATTTTATGCAAGATTACCTGAGGAATTAAAAATTCCAAAAAAAGCAAGTAACGCAAAGGAACTGATTGTCGATTATGGAGAAGGCAGCACTAGTGAAATAAAAATTGTATGTGAGGGCGAAAACGCTGCACGTTCAGATACTGCACAGTTCTTGCATAATTCAGAAGCAGCCTTTTGGAAAGACTTGAAAGGAACGATGGCGTCACTAAACCAAGTTGTCGATATTACAAATCCGGATTCATTTATCATATTTGAGACGACCGGTAATGGATACAACGATTACAAGGTAAAGTGGGATCGAGATTTCAGTGGTATATCGGATTATTTAGCAAGATTTTATCCTTGGTTTGGCAATCCAAAGTATTCAACTCAATATCATGGCTTTACGTTATTACCACATGAAGAAGAGTTAGTTAGTAAGTTCAATCTCTCGCTTAATCAAATTGCATGGTATAGGCTTCAATATAATGCGGTCGAAGGTGATATTGATTTATTAAGACAAGAATATCCTTCCACGCCTACTGAAGCTTTTAGATCCACTGGAAATTCGGTGTTTGATTTGGCGCTGATTCAAAGAAGAAAAGATGAGCTATTAAATGAACAACCGCTTCTTATAGGAAGATTTGTTTATGAACATCAACACTCAATTGATGGAATGAAAATTACGTTATTGAATAATGGTTTGGAAGATTTTGTGCAATCCAAATTAGGAGAGATCCGAATTTACAAAAAAGTTGATCCGACACATTTCTATGTAATAAATTGCGATCCCGCGATGGGCGGTGAAGATTTCTATGCTATTCAAGTAATGGACAATATTACCGGGGAACAAGTCGCGGTTTATCATCAGAACAAAGCTAATGACGATGATGTCGCCTACAACATGGTTTGCTTGGGTAGATATTATAACAACGCACTAGTGTGTGCCGAAACAAACACAAACTCCTATGTTCTTCAAATTGTGGATAAATGCGGCTATAAGAACATTTATCAGGATAAAGATTTTGATGCACTTACAGATCGTTACCAAGATCGATTCGGATATAAAACAAAAACGACCAATCGAAACGGAATGATAGCCATGTTCAAGGAAGCCTTTAGAGATAATTACAAAATAATCAACGACTACGATACTTTATGTGAAATGGAGGCATTTCAAATTATTAGAAATGAAAATACACAAAAAGAGAAGGCTGTTGCATTATCGGGATTCCATGACGACTTAGTAATGGCGATGTGTGGGCTATTTCTAATTAGAAGTGAACAAAAATTTATCCCTAGTAAAAGCAAGGAATATGTGAATAAAGAGATGGACAATCCATTCCGTAAGGTTAAAAAAATAGAAAGAGAGGTTTATCAAAAATGGGATCAAGAAAAATTCTCAATATAAAAATGATTGAACTATTCAAGGCAAAAAAAATAATGAAGGCACTTGAAATTTTAGGCATTTCTGAAGATGACCTCTTATTGATTAAAGAGATTCCGACTATGATGGCCGAATTAAATGAACTAAAGCAGTTTAAAGAAGATTCTATAAGAACTGCAAGAAATGAAAATATAGCAGAGCAAGATTTGTTTCCAACGATTAAGCAAATGAAAAAAATGTATACTCAACCAATAGAGGAGTTTAATCCAAATGGAAAGTAAAGGAACTCTTAATTATAGGCTTTATCAATTAGATAAAGCATTTAAAGAAAAGTCTAACTTCAACAATTATGTGAAAGAAGCCCAAAATTTTTATAATGGAGATCAATATCCGAATGAAAATTACAAAAATATGCTTCGAGTAACCATGAATTTATGCTCGTTTTCTTCGAATTTAAAAGCCGCTAAAATTGTTGGAACGCCGAGATACATTCGATTTGTCAGCGATTCAGATGATGTTGATTGCACAGCATTGCAAAGATTTGACGAATACAACATTTCGAAATTAAATGAAAAAACAGAAGATTTTCAAGCTACTTTGGATTCGTTAAACAACGGAACTGCGATTACTTTTTATCGTTGGGACGAAGATGATACGTCCTACAAAGGCATTTATAAAGGTGGTTTAGTTATTGAACAATTAGACGTTACTAGATTCGCTGTTGCTAACCCACGTATTGATGACATTCAAAATCAAAAATGGGTAATGTATTGGAAAGATGAAGAAGTAATGGCGTTAAAAGAACTTGTCGAACGTTATGATGAAAAAGAAAGAGAGCGCGTACAAGAAAGTATAGTTCCAGATAACTTTGATGATGAAAATGGAGATAAGGAAAACATAAATCATGGTCTAGCTACCTTATATACAAGATATTTCAAAATTTCTGGCGAAGTTTATTTTATGTGTTCTACCAAAGATGTGGATTTGTTTGAATATCCACACGCATTGTCGCCTATTGCTAATAAAGCACTTGATAAACAAGTAAGAAAGATTATTGACGATTACAAGAAAAAACAAAAAGAGGGCGTTGATGAATTTACTTACGAAAAAATTGTTGATTATGATATCGATTATGAAGATGTAATGATTCAATTTCACGATAATAAAAAACTTGATGACAAAGAGTACAAGAACATTAAGGAAAAATTTTCATTATATCCTTTTGCAGATCTCAAATTATTTAAGATTAACAATTCATTCTATGGAAGAAGCGATATAAAATCCTTGATTCCAACACAAAAAGGGATAAATTTTGCTCTTTCGATGATGCTTAAGTGTATTGAAAATAATGCTTACAACAAAATTTTTGCTAAAGATGGCGCTTTACAGGGCCAAGAAATAACGAATGATCCCGGTCAAGTAATTTTTGATTATTCTAGGATGACAAATGGTTGGGGAATTAAGTTTGCAGAGTCTCAACCAATGCCTAATGGAGTAATAGATTTTATCGATAAATTTATTGGCATGGCTAGAGTTTTTGGTGGTTTTAATGACGTAATGGATGGAAGTGTGTCGAATCAAGATATTTCCGGTTACGCAATCCAACAGATGATTAAACAAGCTAATTCTTCTATTGAACAGCAACAACAAATATTTTGGAAATATTGCAAGGATAAAGCGGCAATACGTCTAACATTCTATAAGTTTTATGTCGATGAAGCTAAATACACTTATGAATTACCAGATTATGAGGTCGATAAAGAGGAAGATTCAAGAAAGCGATTAGAAAAACGTCAAAAACAATTGGCCGAAGAAGGAAAATCGCTGGAAGTCGGAAATGTCGATGTATCAGTTCCTACAAAGAAAATAAGAGTAGAAACTTTTGCTAAAGAAAAAATATATGGCGCTAATTTCGATATTAACATTGATGTTATGCAAGGACTTGTAGATAGCAAACTTGCCGAATCTCAAATGTGGGATACCTTAATTCTTAATGGTGGTATTCAAAACATGGATCCAGAAATGTTGGAAATGTACATTCAAGTCAATCCAACTGTAAGCGAACATACTAAACACGCTTTAAAAGCAATTATTGAGAAACAAAAACGTGGCGAAAATTATCAATTAAAGCAACAACTTAGTCAAGCATTGGAATATTTACAAAAATTGATGAGTTATGCAAAAGAGTTGGAAGCACAGAACGGCTATAAAACAAATTATATCGATAATTTAACCAAAGAATTTGTTAACAAAATTAGTGTTGCAAATAAAACTATAAATGCACAAAATCAAGCTCTTAGTCAACGGAACAAAAACGCCGTAAGTGAAGGAGAGGCAAAATCTCTTAACTCACAAGGAATCAGTGGTTCAAGCATTGATAACACAAATTCAAATTCTCCTTAAGGGGAGATTGAATATCGCATTGAATAGCGCAAAAATCAATCGCATTGAATAGCGCAAAAATCTAAATTCGCAAACCATGCGCAAAAAGGTATGGGAATCCACCCATCCAAGGAGGTAAAAATGGAAAAAGAAGACTTACGATACAAGCTCAATATCCAATTATTCGGTGAGAATTTTGATGAGGACGAGAGCGAGGATCTAGATGAGGACGATTTTGAAGAAGAAGATGAAGACGATGAAACTGATGAAGATATAGATCAATCAGAAAATCGTGAAAAATCCAAAACGCAAAAAAAGCCTCAATCAGCAGAGGAAAATGCTCGCCAAGCCGAAGTTAGAAGGCAAAAAGAGCAAAAAGAGAAAGAAGAAAAAATTCGAGAAGCCGCTTACCAACAAGGACTCATAGATGCCACAAAAGTAAATAAATTCACTAATCAGCCGATTTCGGACGAATATGATTTAAGCATTTATAAAGTTCAATTAGAGCTAGAATCACAAGGAAAGGATCCGATTAAAGATTTGGCATTTGCAATGGCTAAAAAAAGTCGTGATGACGCTAAAAGTATCGAAGAAAAAAATAAGCAAAAAGCTCAAGAAGATGAAAAAATTAAACAAGATATGAATGCGTTTGTAACTAAATATCCTAATGTAAATGTCGAAAAATTACTAAAAGATCCCCAATTTGATAAATATGCTAAAGGTAAATGGGGAATAGTTCCTCTTTCTCAAATCTACGAGGATTTTAATGAATTAAAAGAATCTTTAGGCCAAGCGATTTCGCAAAGCAATGGAGAAAAGAAAATGGATGAAAGTGCCAAAAGAAAAGGAATGGCACCAAGCTCAAATGGAGGGCCCAAAAAAGAGCAAACACCTTATTCGAAACTTCCATACGAAGAAAGAATTAAAGTCCTCAAAAAACAAGGTTTAATAATTTAGAGAGGAGAAGATTTTATTATGGAACCAACTTTTGGTGAAATCATCAAACAAGGCGATTTACCGTCAGAAGAAAAAGAACAAATACGTGATGCAATTATTTATAGTGCAGAGCACGATAGTGAGTTTTATTCCGAAGTTAATAAAACTCCACTGGATCAAAATAGAACTTCAATGACTTATATACGCTCGTATTTACCAAAGATTGATAAAACTAGTGATCGATATAGAAACGGACTTGTAGAAGGTGTTACTCCAGATCCGGAAAAAATCAATGAGGCTGATTTTAGCGTCTCTGTTATGGAAAATGGCTGGTATTATCGATTTACAAACAAAGCGTTAAATCATTCATATCGCAGTATCAAAGAGAGATGTACTAAGTTTTTAAAAAATCTTTTCAAAAGTTATCATGATGAAAAAATTGCCGATGCTTATTTATCGTCTGCCAACATTGTTACTGATATCGATCTTTTATCATTAGAAGATTTATTGAAACTTCATACTATCTTATTTAAAAATGGAGCGGTTCCGTTCGGAGAATTTTACAAGTTAAAAGTTGCTCCGGAAGTTGCAGATAAAATGCTGGTAACTTATAAGGATATTATTACACACACTACGCAAAAAGAATCTATTGTAAGAGGCGAAATTGGTGAAATTGGTGGATTCCGAGTAATTAAATCTCGTCTTCAAGCTTTCCAAGTTAGCGGAGATGGAAAATGTCCGTTTGTAGCTTACGGATTAACCAACAAAGATGAATTTCCAGTATCGATTACTTCTTACGATGACTTAACAGCACAAATTATTTTTAAACCATTAGGTGCCAATGGACACGACGAATTGAATCAACGAGGCTCGATTGGTTTATATCTTGATGGACATGGTTTCTATGTTAATGACGATGCCGTTTGTGTAACTGGTACAACTTCCATTTCTGGATTAAAGAAAATTGATGAATTTGATAATTCAAAGCGTAGCAATTTAGTTTCAACCTCGATTGCGGCAAGTAATTTATATCCTGATGTGACGGTTCTTGAATTGGATCCAAAAGGCACTAAAACACTTGTTGTAACTGATGAAAAGAATAGCGATATTACTTCTAGTTGTGATTTCGAATCAACAAATAAAAATATTGCAACCGTCGATAATGAAGAAACAAAAGGTAAAATAACTGCCGTAAAACAGGGTACTGCGCGCATTGTCATTTCTAAAGGCGAAGCGGTTAACGTTGTGACGGTAAAAGTTACAACTGCCAAAAATTAGTAATTAGTTAGAGGAGGGTTAATTCCCTCCCCTAATTTGAACTTTAATAAGAAAGGAGAACGTTATGATACCATCTGAAGAACAAACTCTTGAACTTTTGCGTCAAGAAAAACAAATCACTATTAAGATTAAAACTGATAAAAATAATTCTAATTACGTCACAGAAAGAGTATATGTCAATGGTGCTTGTATTCAAATTCCGGTTGGAGAAGATATTGCTGTTCCGGAGACTGTATATGAATTATTAAAGCGAAGAGAAATAATTTAAATTTTTAATAAGGACTTTTTTAAGTCCTACTTTGAGCATTTAGCTTAACGGAAAAGCTTCACAATTCAAAGAGGTATATTGTGCGAAACACTCTTGATGAAGGTTCGAATCCTTCAATGCTCACCAAAATAAAGAGGCAAAAATTATGAAATTATCCGAATTAGTATTTGAAACAGTAAAAAATGTAAAGTATTTAGAAGAACCAAATTTTAATTATGATTCTTTTATTCGTGGCGAGTTCGATAATGATCCTGATTATGCCAACTCCATCAACAACGTGTTTGCTCCGCTTAATGAAGCTATACATAGATTGAGCGACAGACATAAAATAAAAAACAGAATTGAACCTTTAACTTGTCCCGATGCCAATGGCATTGTTGATTTAGGTCCCTTATCTTACGATATAAAATCTATAGTAAATGTTTTTATTTTACATCGTGGAAATTATTCTCGTGTTTCCTTTAGAGAATTTGGAAAAGACAAAATCTTGATTCTCAATTTTGTAAATAATGAAAATTATTTTATTGAATTTGTACAGGATATAAGAAATTTTAATAAAAATGATATTTATTTTTACGAGATAGATACCGAAGTTCTCGAACAAAATGACATTGATTTAAAAACTTATGGCATTAGCGACACTATGTGCTCATATATCATCGAATATTGTCAAGGAAAATTGTTGGAGCCTATCGCACCAGAATTGGCGAATATGCACTTAACTAGATCAGAACAATATTTTGACGATTTAGATGAACAACAAACATCGTTCACTCAACAAACAATTACTAGGAAATATAGATTGGAGTGATAGCATGAAAAGAAGTTCGTTTCAACATTATAATTTAAATCAATCAAATAGACAAACTCTAACTATTAAAGCATTTGGTGGCGTTGATTTTACATCTCCAAAATTTCTTGTTGATAGTAATCGTGCTATTGATTTGCTTAATTTTGTTTATAAAGATGGTGTCATTCAAAAAAGAAATGGTTTAGAAGAAAGATATAGAGTAAAACCATATAAATATATAGCAAAAAGTTTTGATGATAACGATACAAATATAGTACAAGAAAATGATACTAATTTTAATGGATTATGGAAATTTTTAGCTGAAGATGGCAAAGAACATTTTATAGCACATATTGGTAAATTACTTTATACCATTACGAATATCGATAATGAAAAAATCGAATTTTCTCCAATTGTTTATAGCCCTTATCCTGTAATAGGTGATGACAATTTATCTTATTATCAATGCTACGAGTTTTTAAATTATTCAAGTTCAGCGTTTGTTGGCGGTAATAAATTGTGGTTTTTAGGTGGCAATAAATATATGTGTCTACGATTCTTAAAGGATGCAAATAATGAAAGCATTATACAATTTTTTCCCGTTGAAGATAGTGATTTTACCCCTATTCCTACAACGACAATATCAATTACTTACAAAAATTCAATTGCCAATAGAAGGGCATCTTTGGATAAAACTAATCTTTTAACAATGTGGAGAAAAAACAAACTGATTAGTGGCACATCTAAAAACGAAGACGAAAAAACAAGAACAGAATTTTTTGAGTATACACTAGACGCTCCTATTGTATGCAAGAACACAAAAAAAGATATGGCTAACTTTAGTGTACTAATTGAAGAAAGGGGGACAATTGAGTAATGGCAGTCATCAAAATTATTACTGTAAGTGATTCTGGAAAAACTACAGTGCCAAACTGGGGTATTACTGAATACCAAGCTAAGAATTTTGTTGGTTCTAAGAGATCTGCAACATATACCATCAATGGTGTATCTTGTGTGACGTATGAATATAAGTATCCCGGTCCTCCTTACATGAGTTGTCCTACCGGTTCGCCATTATATCGTTCCAAAACTGGTTATTTTTTCAAAGATTCTTCGTATCCTCGATTTAGACCAAACAATTTTGCTAGTTCATCAAATTATTTAACTCCTAATTATCAAATTGCATTTTGGGTTGTATATAATAATTATTGGTATTTATTGTATGAAGAAGAGAATTTAACCGAAAATTTTTACGATAATCATTCTTTTTCATATGCGCCTAAATCTGTTGACATTTATGAAACGTTTGATTTTGAAATTAGTGGAACATCTACTCAACATAGAATGACTCTTAATTCTAAAGAGGGTACAGAAACAACATCAACTGTTTCATATAATAGTTTTTCCGCTGCAGCAAGTTACTTCGGATTAAACGATTCATTAAAACCGACCGGTAATCAATATACAAGTCCTGGAACAAAAACAATAAGTGGAGACTGGAAAACTGCTTATTTTACAATTACGATAAGTGTTGCTGATTTTTCATCAAAAGAGTATAAAATTATTGAAAATTCTGGGACTTGCAAAGTTTATGTTGGTAAAGAAATTGAATCGGATTTTTTAAATCACTTTTCTTTAGTGTACGTTCAAAAAAACGATTATAAAGAAAAACAAACTATCATCGAAACTTCTATCTCTAAAGAAAATCTTTCAAAAACAAAATGGAGTTATACAGATACAAATATTCAATTTACTTATACTTACAAAGAAAATAAGATTCAATTTGAATCATCATATCGTGTGATACAATTAGCCCCAGAACCATCTAGATATAATCATTTGTCTATAAAAACAAGTTATAAACAAGGTGAAATATTTGACGGCAGTTCAATAAATATACGACAAAGTGGCTATTTATTATATGAAGACGGAACTACTATTTCATTAGATGAAATTGATTACTTAAGTGATCCTACTGTAAGCTCTACACTTTCGAAGGATCCTTGTACATTAGATGAGTCTATTTTAGGATTTAATGTAACTTATACAATTCCGACACAATATTTTGGTATTTTAACTTATAACTTTCATGTATTAGTAGAAGGTCAAACAGAAGATTATATTGTACGTGTAGAATTGATAGATGCTAAAACATCATTTTCTTCAAAAGACACAATAGACTTTGGACAAAACGCAAAATTAGTTTGCTATAACTATAATGATGAAATTATAAAAACAATAAAATATTCGCAATTCAATCAATATATTACTACTTATCCAAAGAATTATGGGAAAAAGGTGCCAAATTCTTTCTATGTAGATGCTATAGTTCCGTTACCATTTAAATTTCAAACATTTAGAGATGTTTCTTGGAATATTTTAGTAGATTATATTAGCCCTACACTAATTCTTGATAGCTCTAAAGTTAAAAGAAAATATTTTATCGGTGGAAAATACGGAGACACTATTCTTTTAGATAAAACAAATTTAGTTGCTAAAGTCAATATTCATAGAAATACACAATCAATTGGTTTTTCCGAACAACTTGACGTTAGTAACTTATGCACTTTGAGTAGTGAACAAATTGATGTTTTGACAGGAACAAGAGTTTATAGTGTTAAAGTAACTTATTCATCAGAGGAATTCGACCAAAAAGTTGAATCTTCGTTTGATATTTCTGTATCGCGCTATGAAGCTACAACTATCGAAATTACTGGTAATAATGATTCAAATCATTATTGGGATAATAACTTAGATTTGTTTCATTATCCTGTTGGATTGTCTTTTTTTAGAATTTATAGTGATGGCAGTTCTGAACTTATAGAAGATCTATCCTCATTAGAATTTTATCGAGATGCAAATTTAACAAAAAAATTAAATATTGGTTATTCAATTATTAAAGAAAGCGATGGTCAAAGAATATATGTTTTAGATCCAATAACAAAAGTCTCCGGATCTTATATTATTTATTTTGATGAAGATAAAATCATTTCGGTTTTAATTGAAAATACTGTGCCATTTGTATTAGGCAATCGCTTTAATAGCATTAGAGATCAACTTAGTATTAAAGCAATTTATGCAAGCGGCAATGAAGATAGTATTACTTCGTATTCATTTAAGAACAATAATATTATTTTAGAAGAGGAAGATATAACAATTATTGTTGATCAAGAAGAATACACATTAGATAATTCAAAAATTACTTTTATTAAACCTCAAATTTCAAAAATTGACATAGATTCTTCCGATTTTTCGCTTACTTATAACAATATTAGCGATGGAATTAACGCAAATAAATTATTGTGCAAAATACACTATGCCAATGCCGAATTTGTTCAAACATGTAATTATAAGAATGGTAAAATTATTGAAAATGACTATGAATTTTTAGTTTCATGTAGTGAAATGCCAGACTTTAATTTTGATGGAAGCCAAGTGCTAGAAATCGATATGGGAGAATTTTTCGAAAAGACTTTAACGCTATCTTTGACTGTTAGAAACAGATTTGACCATTCTGATGATAAAAATACTTCAGCGTCATTAAATGTTAAAGTTATTGAAATTACTGAAATTACAGGTATTTCTCTTTTGAATGTATATACGAATTACAATGTTAACGATCTATTTTTAAACGAAAACGACACGACAGAAGTTCAAATATATTACAAAGATTCTTCAGGAATCCAAAAGAAATTGCAAGTAAAATTAAATAGTGGTTTTTCTGCTTTAAATATTTTTCCTTTAAAGGGAACCAAATTTTACAATATTACGAATAGCAGAACGGTAAAGATAACGAGTGCTACAAATTATAATGTTTCATGCGAATATACCATATCAGTTGGATCTAAATACATTTATTCCACAACAAAATTGCGTAATTTAGTCGCAATTTATCAAAATTCATTTGAATTGCCTAACGGAGAAAAGATGTCAGATAAGTATGTTTTAATAGAAAGAGCGGATTCCGATGGTAATGAAAATACTAAAATAACCAATGAAGGTGAAAGAGTTCTTGCTGATGGAAAAATAATCGAAAATATCCAAATATGGGGATATATAGAAGACGCTTTTGACGATACTAAAAACGCACGCATAATTTTCTTCAATGATTATATTCCCCCAATTGAGGGAACAAATAATATCACGGTTAAATTTCCATGTTATGTTCGTGAAAATGCCGATAAAATAAACAAATGTAGATTTGGCATTTTGTTTGGTAACAACAATGCAAAAAATCGATTATTTCTTTCTGGCAATGCTGAAATACCAAATTGCGATTGGCATAGCGGTCAAATAGATTCAACATATTTGGAAGATGAAAGTATGATTAACGGCAATTTTGGCTATTTTGAAGATACGTCTTATTGTTATTATGGAGAAACCGATAATTCAATTGTTGGATATGACATTGTTGCAAATGATAGATTACTTGTTTTGAAAAACGAAAGCGATAAGGAGACCACAATTTACTATAGAACCCCGGTATTAGTAGCGGCTATAGATGGTGCCGGAAATTCTATGACAGGTATTGATGGTGAAACTTTATATCAAGAAGAATTTAGTCTTATTAAAAGTAATAATGCGGTTGCGGGAATTTCTCAAAAAGCAATAGCAAATTTAAATGGAGATACATTATTTATATCAAATGAGAATAAAATAGTCGGTTTGGATCTGACCGGTATTATTGGAGATAATCAACGCAGTGCGAACACACGTTCATATTATATTGATGAAGAATTAAAAAAATATGATTTATCGAATGCGAAATTGTGGACTAACAACAAATATTTGTACGTTGTTCTAAAAGATAAAATTTTTATTACTCATTATGAAACGAAAAATTCGGAAACAAATCAGTATGAATGGTGGCTAGTTAATATAGCAGATATTCAAGCGATTTTAGAAGTGAATGACACAAAATATATGGCCAATTCAAAAGGTCAATTTTATCGTGTTAGTCCTGGATATGATGATATAAGCAAAGTATTTATAGGCACAGGTGGAAGTTTGCTAATTACAGAAGGCGAAAACAACGATGAAATTATTGTATCTAAACAAATAATAGAAAATTTAGATGAAGAAAAAAAATATACTTTCAAAATAATACCTGGCCAAAATGAAGATACCTCATTTATTTATTATAAATTAGGTTCAATCTCAAATGTAAAAGGTCCAGATAAATCGTTTGATTTTTATATTCACAGTGATAAAAATTGCATCGAGTTATTGGGTTTTGAGAATGGCAAAAGTAATTATCAAATTATAAATTCAATCTCGAATAGAATAAGCGAAAAACGAGTTGTTTATTTGAATCATCCGGAGGGCGAAAACGAGATAGCCGCTTTCCCTAATAGTCCTATTAAAACACCGTATAAAAAATATTATCTAAAAAAATATACGGACGATAGTGTAATTTTATTAAATGATTGCTATAAACTTTATGATTTTATAACAGAAACAGAAGTTAATATCTCCGATTTATACAGAGCTGATATTTGCTACAAATTAGACGGAGAATATGTAGTTGCAAACATAAATAAAAAGGAATCATCATTTCAACTCATGGAAAATGATGTAGTTCTTAATTTGGTTAGATATTCAGATCAAGATATTTCAAAACAATTTAAGGCAGAAATTTTAAGCTATATGCCCGTAGAGGCTTATTACATTACTAAGCCATTTGATATGGGTTCTCTTAATTATTTTAAAACAATTTGGGGTTGGACTTTAACAAATGACACTCAAATTGAAAGCGAATTGGAAATTGCATTTGCAAGTAATAAGATTCCATTCGAATCAATGCGTACTCTTGCATCTATAAGTAAGGATAAATTCGGATTAGATTTCAACGATTTAAATTTTAGTAAATTTGATCTAGAAAAGAGCGTTGTTCCAAGAACGTATACAAATCATAGAGTTTTATCACAAATGAAGTTTATATGTTTTGGATTTAGAAATTTTAATAACACGAATGCAGTTTTAAGTTCTATGTCAATTATTTATACTATTCCATTCCCTAGTTATAGCGGAGATTAAAAGGAGGTAATATTATGGGGAAAAAATTAAAATTATTAGGATTGATGTTATTTGCGTGGTTAGTACCATTGGGAGCTTTTGAGTTTCAAAGAAGTACGCCAGTAATGGCATTTGCGGCAGACAATACATCTATACAATATGATTATAAATATGAAAGTGATGACGTGACATGCTATATTACTTTGTTAAATGATATCGAGTGTAAAATTACACTCATTATTGACGGTGAAGAAAAAGAAACTATTGCTAAATATGAAATAACAAATAATATATTAACAATCTTTAACTCTGAAAATGAAGAAGTTCAATTTACTATTGAAGGAAATAATTTGATGCCAATTACTACAGATGATATAACAAGTACAAATGAAAAGAATGAAAGTGGTCTTTTGGATAATTGGGAAAATTGGAAAGAAACATATATTGATCCACTGTTGGCCGGAGTATCTATTACTTCTATTATTTCTGCAATGCTTAGTTTAGCGATGGCTTATTTAAATCATAAAAGCAATAAAAAAAGTAACGCAGAAGTTCACCAAAGTAAGGAAGATAACAAGCTACTCATATCAGCCATAACAGAATTTATGGAAAAGATGAATGATATATTGGCGAAATTAGAAAATGAAAATAAAAATTCTCAAACTCTAAAAGATGATTTTTCTATAACATCTCAGGAGTTACTGAATAAAATTTCGGAATTAGTAGAACAAACAGAAAATTTACAAAAACTAAAGACAATTATTGTTACCTTAGCCACAATTGAATCTAAAATTGCTCAATGTTCAAAAGAAGTAGTACAAAGCGGTGTCGGTGAAGATATTGCAAAATTAGCCGATCAAATAAAAACCCTATAGCGAGAGGTAAGATTATGGCAAAAAAGCAAAAATCACAAACAATATCGGCTTATCATAAATGGGCAACTGCAAGATGGTCGTTATATGCAAGCATGTATCTATTACCTCTAATTCCGGCTAGTGTTGTTGCTGCGATTCATTGGGAAGAATGGTTTGTAAATTGCGGACCATCACTGCCTTTTGGATTTATTTCGCTATTGCTAAGTGTATGTATGACAATAATAGGAATCAGCAAACGCGATGAAATATTTAATAAAAATATAAGTGGTCTATTTTATTTTTCATTAGTTTTTGCAACGTTAGGTTTATCCTTCAAATTTTTATCAAATATATGTAACCAAATGGGGGATATGTTTCTACTGACAACAATAGGAATTTTGAGTGGAGCCACAAGCGATCAAGTCAATAAATCGTTAGTTATACCTCGTACCTTGGAATATAAAAAACTAATAGAAGAAAATTGCTTAGATCAAAAATCAAAGAAAAGAAGAGAACGACAAGAACGTGCGGAGAAAGAGGCAAAAGAAGAAGCAGAAAGGCAGGCGATTGATTGATGAAAGCAAAAAAAGCAAGAAAAATTAAGGATTTTATAAAAAGCAAATGGACGTGGTTTTTAACTAGCGGAATTTTTTTACTTGTTGGTATTGCGGCGATAATCGTAGGTGCATTCTTAACTGGTTTCAATTTAATTGAATGGTTACAAACTCCATATGCTTTGACGTTCTTTATCTGTTTGGGCATTGGAGCGGTAGTTCTTATGATAATTATCATAAATTACAAGCGTAGCCATTTAGGAGAGTGATTTAATGAAAGAAAAAATTAAAAAAATAGATCTTAAAAATCTAATTAAAATATTTGCTACACTTTGGTTTCTTTCCTTAATCGTCTTAATGACGTTAACAAATTTGGGATTAAATAATCAGTTTGTTTTAATAGATTGGTTGGGTAATGCTCTTATTTTGCTTGGTATTATGGTATTTGGATTATTGATGGGAGAAAGTGTCGGAACGGATAAGCAGATGAATAAAATCGGAGGATTGTATCAAAAATCATTAAAAGAGTTTAACACTTTCTTAGATAGTATCGATAGTATCCTAATTTATTTTATTCAATTTTTTCAATGGTTCATGCCACAGGAACTTTTTGATAAAAAAGTGAATTATCTTGTTATGAATAATATCGAAATTTCTAAAGCAAAGTTAATAGTTTCATATTGCTCGCTTTCGGATATAGAAGCTTTATCTAAACATGCTATAGAAAAAGAAGATGAAAAGGGTAAGAAAATTTTTATTAGACAAATTGAAATCAATCAAATTGAACCGATTAAAGAAGTTTTAAGTGGAGAGATTAAACTCGATGTTTCAAGTCCTAATTACTATTTGAATGCCTTAGGAAAATCTAATACAAAATCTGTTCTTGAAGTGGGCAAACAATTGGACAAAGAAATAAAATTCAATAAAACTTCTAATCGCGCTGTAAAAATCATTGTAGCACTGCTTATTTCTCTCATTTTTGGATTATTTACCGTTAAAGATTTTACCAAAGGAGAAACAACAGAAGCATGGGTAAACTTAGTAGTTAGAATCACCGCTTTATTGACTAGCTTATTAAGTGGATGGTTATCTAGCGTCATTGATGTTAGATTAAAAGCCGAAAAAATAGATAACAAATTAAAAGTTTTAAAATTATTTAAAAATTCATTAGACAAAAAAATATTTATTCCAAGCACAGAGGAAGAACTAGCTAAACAAGAATATGAAAAATATTTAAAAGATGAAGAAGAAAAAAGGAAGCACGCGTTAATTCTGGAAATAGTGAGAAATCCAAGCGACCTAATGCTTGAAAACAAAGAGTGACTACCTTTTTACTACCTTATCAAAAACAATAAATATATGTGACAATATGGTGGGGATATATTAAATGATTAAAAATATTAAATTACTTCAAGATAGCGACAAAGAATTATTAAAATCAAAAAGTGCGCAAGCACTTCCTAACTCTCCGAGTAATAGAGGTTGGTCGGCAGGTCAAATTAAATCTAAACTTTATGAACCGCAACTATTACTTTTTGAATGGTTAAAAACGTTTCAAGAAGAAATTATTGCCTATTTGGAGACAACGGAACTAACAAACGCTAATATCAATACTTTTATAGAAAAAATACTAGATGGGCGATTAGTTGCCAAAAAAGCCGAACAAGACGAGCAGGGTAATAATATTTCTACCACTTATATTAAGTTAAATAAAATTGCTAAAGATAAAGCAAGCAGCGATTTGTCGCAGTTAGTTACCATAGCAATTGTTAAAGAATTATTAAATGATAGTTTACATCAATTATTAAATGGCGCTCCAGAAGAGCTAGATACTCTTAATGAACTCGCTGAAGCGTTAAAAAACAATAGAGACGTAATCAAGATGTTGCAACAGGCCATTGGCAACAAAGTTGATCGGAGCGAGTTTGACCAAATTGCAAACGATTTAAGCGAATGTGCGGCATTTGCGGAAACAGAATTATTTCAAGAGGAGGTACAAGAATGAGTTTCAAAACAACGTGGCAAAAAATTATTAAATTGATAAAAAAACACGATACAGTAATTAAGGATCAATTAAATAGTCATTCGTATCAGCTGAAACTTTACGGCTCAGAATGGATTAAAATATTAAATGTTGATCAATCATTAAAATGTAGTTCGGCAATTGTTACTATAAATTGCTATTCTTTAGTTAGTTCCATTGGTGAGGAATCGAAATCATTGATGAATTCATCGATGTTTTCAGTCACTTATTGTCCTAGTGGCCCAGCATCAAAGAATGGTGATAGGTTTGCAGTTACTCCCATATCAGTAACCCCAGAAGTTCGCATGTCTTATAGTAATAGTAGTGGCAGTAGTAATGATACTGCTGATGAAACCGATGAGGTTTTACTCGCTGGAAAAAGCGATTATAGTAAATTTGGTTTACATAGTATTTCTCTATGCCAAGATAAAGAGACAAGTATTGTCGGGTTATTTTCTTTTCCTCAAGTGTTATATGAAGCCGACACAATGGTGGTGGAAATTAAAATAGAAAATAACACCGGTATTTCATATGTTGATAATTTGGCAATAGTTGAAGATTCTAATGGTCAATTGCTTAGTGGAATGACTATTCCAAGGTATAATTCTTCGATTGCATTTAAAGGAACTTTAGAACAAATTTTTAACGCTTTTACTGAAGGAGACCCGGATACTTATAAGATTGTTAACATTACTGATGTCCATGCAAATGAGTATAATTTAATTGCTTTTAAACCTTCTAAAAATGATCCTGAAGCTATATATTTTAACGTAAAATTTAAATATAATGGCGATATTGACAGCACACATTATCCTTTTTACATAAACTGGTTTAATTTGAATCCGGATTCTAATAATAAAGAATGTTTAATTGATAAATCGATTGTTTTAAATTTGGGTTTATGGAATTCAAAGAATGTTGCTAATCACTCTCAAAGCAAAGTTGCACTTTATGAAGTGACTCAAAGCAAAGTTGCACTTTATGAAGTGATTTGCAAAGAGTTTAACGCTAAATCGGGTGATGACAACATATCTTTAGAATTATTTGGAACTATCTATTTTCACATGACTTTCGGAAAAACAATAACTAAAGTATTAAAAAATAATGAGCCAATAAATACTGATGAGGAAATTGAATGTAATCCCAATGACATATTTACATTTTTTTATGATTACGACGAGTCTAACTACGATGAGGTATGTCTCATTACTCTTGTTCCAAAAACAATGGCTCAAATTACTTTTCCAATGTATTTTTCTGATCTAGCTGGAGAAGTTGATTCAATACAATATGCCAATACAACCAAGAATGATCTTAACTTGTCAGAATATTTAGGCTCATATAATCGCGTTGGTAATGGACGTCAGCTAGTAGACTTAGATATGGCTATAGATGGATTAGCCCTACAAGATAAACTTAATTTTTTCAAAATACGAGACTTTTTCATAAATCACTATCCTCGAGACCTAAATTTTTCGACAGAACCAATGGGGAATAAAGCTATACTCGGTGGCGTGCGATTCTTATTTCCGTTCTTGCCTTCTTCTATAGAAGAGCCAATAATCGAACCCTTTAAAAGACTCCATGTTAAAGGCAAAGTGAAAATTGCAGATGCATATCGAGAGTTTGACATCGAAATTAACGAACAATTAGAACTTGCGTTACAAAATTATATGATTCAACCATCATCACCATTTGCTCCAGGTCAAAACACATTCGTACCATTCTGTTGTGACGGTAACATTTATTTGGCCGAGTTTGTTTTAAGTTTCTACTTTTTTCGAGGAACAAATACCTTGACAATTACAATAGGATCGTTGCGTCGAATTATTTTTAATGAGGATCTATCAATTTCTTATGTAAATGAGGAAATACCAAATGCTACTGACGGCCCAGAAAGTGATCTTACGATAATTAAGTTTTGTTGGAATGTTTTCGATTCGGCAGAGAAATTTTTGAACATGTAAGTGTAAAGGAGAAAGAAAATGAGAATTGTACATGCACGAATGAAGGTTTTTAATTTAGATGGCGCGTTTTTAGATGATTTCATCTTGGCAACTTGGATGTTAAGTGCCCTAAAATGGAAGGCACTTGGCAATGATTTAATAATGTATACCGATGCAGAAACTTTTGAAAATATGAAAGCAGTTCATTTAGACGAGCTTTACGACCAAATTGATACTAAAAGTTTGACCGAAGAAACCGAGAATATTGATCTTAGATTCTTTTGGGCCACACCCAAATTAGCTTCTTTAAAAAAAGAAATTAAAAAGGGATATTTACCAATTATTTCTGACACGGACGTTATTCCAATGTCTCCAAAAATAATGGAATTATTCAATAATACAAAAGACCTTATTGTTTACTCAACAAAAGAATTTAAAGAATTTCATACAATCTATCCTAGGCTTGAAAACATATCTTTTCCAGAAAATTATAAATTGCCAAAATGGTTTACTGGATTCGCTAAACCATTAAATACAGCCGTATTATGGTTTAAAGATCAATCGACGGCGAAATTTTATTTGGACGAGGCATTTAAGATTATGATTGGTAATCAAAATACAAAAAAGAATTCAACAGCTCAAACAATGTGTAATGCCGAGCAAAGATTACTCGGCGAAATAGTTAATTACAAATCGCTTTCGTTCAATGTTGTTCAACCGATTGATCAAGGTATAATTAACTCTTTTGCCATTCATACTCATGGCTACAAACAATACTTTGTTAAATACGATAGGACACAAAAATTAGCATGGGTTTTAAATCTTTTAGCGATGATCAAAGATTTAAATAATGAGTTTTATAACAAAATAATTAACTTACCAATTTTTGAGGCTGAAAAGTTGCAAATTGAAAATAACAGTAATCCTATTCCTTTTGTAGAGGAATTAAAAATTTATAACGAAGAGTATCGAACTTTGTTTAATCAGGTAAAGGAGAATTTAGATGGAAGATAATGTTAAGAAAAAATATCAAGAATTAGCCAATACGTCAGATGAAGTGAATCAAGGCTCTGTAAGAGATAATTATTATCAAATGGCTAAGAATCAAGAATATTCATCTCTCCTAGATAAGGAAATTGAATTGGAAAATGCAAAGGCCGCTGCATTTAAGCAGACAAATAATCAAATGGCTGCACAAGGCTTTTCAACACAAGGATATGGATCTTCGGTTCATTCGGGAATGGGAAATAAATATTTGGCAGCTTACGAAAACGCCAAAACAGCATATCAAACTAACGTTAACAATTTAAATCAACAGCAAAGACAAGAACAATTAAACGAAGCAAATGATAGATTCGGAAGTGTAACTACAATGCTCTCGCAAGCAGAAACGTTGGACCAAATGTATGGACTGTTATCTGATTATGGATACGGAACGATAACAGAAGATGAAAATGGCAATTCAGTCTTTAATTGGAACAATAAACCAAAAGATATAAGCGATGATGATTGGAATCAAATGAGATATTACTTTAATTTACAAAAATATTCTATTGAAAATAGTCAAGCAAGAAATTATACAACTTATGGTAATTTAG
Organism: uncultured Bacilli bacterium; assembly: GCA_947627505.1. Lineage (GTDB taxonomy): Bacteria > Bacillota_I > Bacilli_A > RFN20 > CAG-449 > CANQAG01. The sequence goes on from CANQWG010000001.1 coordinate 89,454, forward strand.
ATTCTTGGAAATCAGCATCTTTTGTAAGAGAGAATGGTTCAGCTCATACCATTGGTGATGAATTTGCATACGAATCGGATGCTTTATGGGCTAACATTAGTGCCGGGAAATACGCGTATGGTACAACTGTCATGATGAAAAATGGTGCTGGCGATGTTATCTATGTTCAATGGACACAAAATGGGTTAAGAATGGTAGATAAGAGTGTCTATGATACAAGTGCAAATACAGATAAATTGATTTGGAATGAAAATGTTTCCAATAAATAATAATTTCTAAAGAATGGTGATTCTATGGCGTACTCAAGAAATGAATATTTAAAACAACTAAACGCAATGCGCAATAATTACCAAAATAATGGTAATGCCATCATAAATACTATGGATGACTCTACTTCTGTCGGAGAAGAGTTATCTTCTTTTGCGTCCATGAGTACGCCTCTTCCTTCTGTAGCAAAAGAAAATGGAATAAAAGATTATAAAGAGACTCGAAATGGGTGGCAAAGAACCATGGATACTATGGAGGAATTAGGCACCAACGTTAAAAAGGGTACCTTAAACTTTATGGATTCTATTGGTGATTTTGTTATTGGCCTTTCCGGTTGGGTTGGATCTTGGTTTGGTGCCGATACACAATGGGCAGAGGATGCTATACAATATGATTGGGTTTCACAAGCTAGTGAGACAACCAACATATTTAATCCTTTTGATATTTTGAGTGGTGATATATTTAATTCAAATTATTATAATGAATATTCAAATGTTTTTAAAAGTCCGGAGCAAGCTCGTTTAAGTGAGGCAAAGCGACATAGCGGATCTTGGGTTTCAGACGCAGATCCAAATTTTCAGCAAGGATATAATAATATAACTGAGGGAATTGGTGAATTATTGCCAAGCGTAGCCTTATCATTTGCTACAGGTGGAACTTCTTTGGGAGCACAAATGGCCATTCAAGGTGGTGTTACGGCTGCAAGAGTTACAGGACAATCAACGGAACAAGCATTACAAGAAGGAGCTAATTTACAAGGAGCTTTAGGATATGGGGCAACTAAAGGTACAATAGCTGGAACAATAACGGCCGCAACGGTAGGTATTGGTGGTACAGTATTAGCTAGAGGTGGTGAAGGAATAGTTTCTAAAGGCTCACGACTTATTGGAGAAAAAATTGGTAAAGTATTTTCTAATAGTGCTACAGCCGAAGTTATCGCGAGTAAAAGTGCGGAAATTTTATTTAGAGCAGGAATAGATGCGACAAGTGCTGGAGCACAGACATTGTTGGATCCTGTTTTAAAACAAATTACTTATGATAGTGAAGCAATTCAGAAAGCTTATGGCTCAAATGAAGCAATTCAAAACACATTGGCCAATCTGGGCAATGCAATGGTTCAAGCAGGACTAACAAGCGCTGTTTTAAGTACAGGTAAAGAAGTTGTGTCACTCGCTAAAGCAAAGTCTTTTGAACAGTATAAAGAAAATTATTTTGTAAACAAAATTGCTGGAAGTGATATAAAAAAAGCAGAGTTATATCAAAAGAAATATCATGAATATTTAGAACAAATGAATAAAGAACTAGGAATTGGGACCAACAATCTAAAAACAGAAAAAGAAGCAATTCAAATAATCAATAAATATTCCAATAAAATATTAAAATTAAATGAAAGATATAATATTGATGAATTGTTAAATAATCTTAAAAAACAATCTAATTTAAGTGGTACATCTGCTTTAAAATATGAACAAGCAATAAACAATGCGAAAGAATCAACAGCGTTCAAAACAGCTTTTTATTCTAGTGGCACAGTGTCAAAATCTGTTTTATATCAATATCTAAAAGAAAGTGGATGGAAAGCAAAAAGTGGAGGAACGTACACTTCTGAAAAAGGTGACTTTCTAATTTCAGCCACCGATAACGGAGAAGCAGCAATAACATTGCCCAATAGTCCTAATAGTCCAATTCCTCTTCTTGAAAACAAGCAAAAAGATGGTGTATCTTTGCAACTTAATTATCCAAATCAAGCAATTGCTATGCTTGGTACGTTAAATAATTCTACAAAAGTTTACTTACCAAGCACTTTCGTTTATGAAAATAAAACATATTCTTTGACAAAAACGAATCTTTCATATGTAAAGCAAGAGATGGAAAACAAAAATAATAATTTATATGGATTAAAAAATGGTGAATCTGCATTAAAGTATTTAGTACATAATTATTCAAAAGAAGAAGTATTAAATCTTAATAATAGTAAATCGCAACTTATTGTTGATGATGATACACTAAAAAAATATGTTTATGAAGTTATAAATAATTATTCAAATGCTAAAGATTATGCAATCATCGGAAGAATTACTAACAAGACTATAAATAAATTAAAAAATGATACTGGCATTGACTTTAGTAATTTTTCTCTTGCATATAATAAGTCATACTTGAAGCATATTTACAATGATCATGTTGCTAAAATAAAAAATTCTATACCTTTAGATCAAAGTGAATTATTCCTTTTTCCGTATATAATGGAAAATTATGATGAATCAAAAATATTATCTAATAATAGATTACAAGTAAGAAAGAATATTTTTGATAATTATTCACTAATAGCCGAATATTCTTTTAAAAAGAATAATTTAGTGCTGGTTTCTTTGTATAAAACAAAAAAGGGAGAGAATCTTCTCCCAACCTCTCATGGTGGTAATAAACCACCCTTACCAAGTATTACGTCCGAAACGCCATCTGGGGCATTTCCTCTCCCAAGTAATAGTATATCACAAAACAAAGGGAAAAATGCAACAGAGATTGAAAACAAATCTTCAATAGCATACAATAAGATTAAGAAAGGAGAGCATTCTAATGACTTTAGAAGAATTCAAGAAGAAAGTTTGGGATTGCATGAAGAAGAGATATCCGAATATCATGGCGGAAAACGAACGCTTGATGAAACTTTACGAAGACGACTTTCCAGAGCTTATGAGTTGGAATTGCACTCCAGAAGAAGCGGTCGGAATTATACACAGCGGACTTTATTAAATCCTAAGACTAATACTAACGTACAAATACTTGAAAATGTTGATGGACAAGTATTCCATGACATTTTTGAAATAAATAGAAAATATTTAAAAAATGGTGAATTAGTAGATTTACATGATAATTATGATGATTGTACTTGCTATTTAAGCGAAGATGGCTTAAGTGGTTTTGCTATTACTAAAGAAGGAGACTTAGTTAGTGTTTTTAGCTTATCAAAAGAAGGTGGATTTTTAAAAACGATAGCTCCTATTGTTAAGGATAAAGCAAAAACACTAGATTGCTATGCCTCACCACTTCAAGATTTACAAGTAATGTATTCCAAAATCTTCGGTTTTAAAACCGCTTCAATCATGGATTACAATATGGAATTTGACCATGATAACATTGCTGAGAATCATAAAAAACCTCAAGTCGCATTTATGATAAATACAAATATGATAAATACAAATGAGGATATCGAAACAAAGCACTTTAATAAAGATCAGTATGACGAAGCTTCTACATATCAATTATCCTTTTTTAAAGCAAAAGATATAAAAATTTCGTCTAAAGGTCATAATGCTCAATTGGTAAAAGATAGTGCCAATCTTCGAAAAGATAAGGTATATTCACTTGATTCCACGTCAAAACTTGTCAAAAATGTTTTAACTAACATTAAAAATAAAATTTCATCAAATGTTGAAATAAAACTAAAAGGATCTAAAAGTGAATTATTTAGAAAAACTTTTGAAGATCTTAATTTATCTAAAAATACGGATAATGTAATTGACGGACTTATACAAGCTATTACTGAATCAACAATATATTTTAACAAAGGGGAAAGTTCTGAAACATCTGGAAAATTAGGCGATTATCTTGATACTACTTTAGTACAAGATCTCAGAACATGTATTAAAGATTTAATTGAACATACGGGTCAAAAGGCATATGTAAAAAGACTGACAGAAAAGTATCTTAATATAATTGACAAAATAGCCGGACAAATAAAAGAACAAAGAAATTTAGGACATTATGCCAAAGTATATACTAACTTAAAAAATAAGTTACCAAAATATTTAAGAAAAGATTTAGATTTCACAGAAGATAACGAAACATATCATCAATTATCGTTATTATTAGATCCTTTAAGACTGGCATCAAATAGCACCAACTCTTACTATGACGGAGGATTAAAACAAAAAATTGCTGATTTGCTTATAAAATACAAACCTATTGAACTAGATAATAACGGAGAATTTAAAGAAGGCTTTTCTTTATTTGATGAAAACATACGAAATGAATATCAAGTTCTTTATAATTTACTGCCTGATTCTACCGGAGAAAATTATTCGTTAAATAGTGTCCAATTAAAGCAAGTTGTTAAACTTATGCGCATGATTTCAAAAGTTTCAAAGGATTCAATAGAGGCTTTTAAAACCAAAATAGGTCCAAATGCTTTTGAAACAATAAACGCAATACAAAAGCATGGGCAAATGCCAGCACTTAAGCATTTAGAGGCGCGCTGGGACGTTGTTAGATCTATGCTTGGTGATTCAACATTGGCCGATGAAATGACTAATGGTTTTAGACAAGCAGTAGGGAAAGCAGGTCTAAAATCTAGAGCAATTAAAGATAAAGTATCTGCTTATATAAAAGACAACAAACTCACAAAAACGCTTCATGAGAAAATTGATTTTTATGGAAGTACAATACCTTTAGGAAGTTTAGCCACAACATATGCACAACTATTGACTGATGCTGATTACGAACAAATTGATTTAGGTGGTTTGACATATACTAATTCAAAAGGAAAAAGAGTTGCAGGCTTGGCAAACAAGACAAAAGGTAAATCAGCAGAAATTAAACAATTCTTAGAAGATAATCTACCTATTGAAGTAAAAGAGTACGCACAATTTATTAAAAATATTTTAAATAATGAACTCAAAAAGGATTATGGCGACTATTATAAAATTAAATATGGTGTATCAGATGCTAATGTGATGGAAGACTATATGTTTTTATCACGACAAATTGATAAGATGGCAAGTGCTGAAAGTATGATAAACGCGCCCAAACTTTTTGGTAATGAACAAAACAGAGTTAGAAAGTCTAGCGAACCAATTAAGATTGTCGATTTGACTGATTCTTTCGAACAATATGTAGACAATTTATACAATCATATGTACGTTATGCCATTATACAGAGATTTATTAAAAACATTAAACACTAAAGTTTATGTTAATGGCAATAGAATAAACGCTATTACCGTTTTGAAAGAAAAATTCGGCGAAAAAAATTATGATATCTTTCGTAATACAATGGATGGTATTGCTGGTATTACCAACAAAAAAACAACATTATTAGGCAGATTTTTTAATGGTTGGTATAAGTCAACGTTAGGTTTAAAATGGACAACCATTATAAAACAAAATTTTTCTAAATTTGTTAGTAATTATTCGATTTCCAAGATTACACGAGCTGAATTAAAATTGATATTTGGCTCTAAAGAGTTTAAAACTTTGCTAAGAGATTTTGAAACTTCTATTGGGGAGTATATCAATCGTGAAAAAAAATCTAATACAATTCATCATTACAATAGTAATAATGACTTTGCAACTAAATTAGATAAAGTCACTGATATTTTTATGCTAGGTATTTCTAAAATGGACAAAGGTACCATTAGAACAGGACTTGCGGCATCCATTATTGCGGCTCTTGACGAAGGATATAGTCCAAATAATGATTACTTTGCTGAATTAGTAGTAAATGACTTTACAGAATTTGTTTTAACGCAAATCAATAGTGATGTTTTAGGCCAAAACGAACTTGGTAGTACTAGATTTGGAGATGTATTTGTATTCCAAGGACCAGCAAGAGTTGCGTTGGCAACGATAAACAACAAAATACGTATTTGGAAAAGATACCATAAACTTTCTAGTAAAGATATTGATACTGCAATAACACAAGCTGAAGAGGAAGAAAACGAAGCTCAAAAACTAGTAGACATAGCCGAAGATGAGTTAAATAATGCCATTGAAAAATTGGATAAAACTAAAGAAGAAAGCAAAAATGAAACGCTTCCTAAAGAAGAAAGAGAACGTCGAATCAATGAAGCGAAAGAAGTCGTTAAAAATAAGCAAAATAAACTATATGAAGCAGAGGACAAATTACGCGAAAAAAAGGCAAATACCAATAGCGCTAAAAATGACAAAAAGAATTTTCATCGATTCAAAAATATGGGTGGCAAAAAGTCTATTCTATCAATGGTAACTGGTTTAATGATGATGGGAGTAGGATTAACAGTAGTTAGTGAACTCGATCAAAGGATTAAAGGTAGAAAAAAATGGACAGAATTTGATGGCCAAGAAATATTGAAACAAACTGCTTATAACTCGACACTTTCTTGGATACCGGTAATAAATACTATTTCTAATTCGGTTCTAAATGGCTATGATGTGTCGTTGCCTAGTTCAACAATGATTAACGAAGTAACGGATACTCTTTCAAGCTTGTATGGCCTTTTAAGTGGAGATGTAAGCGAAAGCAATGTAAAAACACTAATCAGGAATGCAGTTAATGTTTTAAGCAATATTACCGGTATTCCATTTAAAACTATCTATGATTACATTGTCGGTGCAATATCACAATTTGATCCATTAACGGCTTTAAGAATTAAAAATGTCTTTTATACAATGAACTCTACAGCTGCTACGAAAGCATATAATGAATATGTTTCTGAAGATTGGGAAAGCCAAGCAAAAGCGCAATTACTTTATAATTCAAATTATTTTAAAGGTGGAATTATCGACGATAATATTGCGGAAGAATTATATACTTTCTCGAAATACGGATATAATGCCATTCCTAAAGATCTTATGACATCATACACTGATATTGATGGAAAAGTGATAAGCTTAACAAAACAGCAAATTACTCAATTTGCATCGCTGTATAAAGAATCTAAAAAAGAAGTTAACAATCTTTTAGAAATAAGCGATTACTCATCATATAATTACTACGATCAAGCAAAGTTAGTTAAAAAAGTTTATGATACTTATTATGAGTATGCAAAAGCAAAAACAACTGGAACGCAATCTAAAAATAGAATCTCAAATATTTTACTTTTAACAAATGGTAAAATAGGTATTTCAAAATTTTTACTAGGAGTTAATTCCTTATCAACAATTACTGAATCTAAAACTGCCACACGGAAAGAATTGATCATGGCTCAAATTAACAAAATGACTGAATTAAATAAGTCAGAAAAACTGTTGTTAGTTTATTTGCTCGGTTTCTCTCTAAGCGACAAAAATAAATTAGTTTTAAGTAATTACTTAACAAATCATGGAGCCAATTATAAAGAGGCAATAGAAGCACTTCAGTAGGTTAACAGATATCAAAATTTAATGTAAGGGAATGTAAGGGATTTTTTTCGTAAAATATGCAAAATTATGAAATATTACGGACAGTTAAAAATCAAAAAAGCCTAAAAAATAACGTTTTTAAAAGGTGTGTACATATGCTTATAGTTCCGTTTGTCGGCACCATATGATTATAAAGAGCCTAAATTTAGGCTTTTTTTATTTTTTTGGATACTATTTGAATATAAGTATTTTATTATGCTATAATATTTATGGAAGTAGGACGCGAGACTTTGTTTCTTGCCTAGGGCTACTTCCTTTTTTGTATCTAAAAAATTTTTTTTAATCTTCTATATTTAAATGATTTTGAATATCTACATTTGAAATCTTTTATTATTCACTTAGATATCTAAGCATTTCTTTGATCTAAATGATTAGGATTATCCTTTAAAGTTTGGTAATTTTTATACAAAAAGGATTTGACTATCCACCAACGGTTCATGATGAATCATCCTTACCACCTTCTACGTCCGAAACGGAAGCTAGGGCTTCGTCAAATCCTAATAATAGTATATCACCAAAAAAACGAGAAAAAGCGACAAATATTGAAAAAGATTCTCAATAGCATATAAAAAAAGGAGGGCGTTATAATGACTTTAGAAGAATTTAAGAAGAGAGTAGAAGAGAACTTACTAAAAGTAGTAGGGAAAGAATCTACGCAAAGAATAATGAAAGACTACGAGAACGACTTTCCACAATTTTTAGAAAAGAACTGGACAGTAGAGGCTATAACTCCAGTTCTAATAGGATATTACATTTAAAAACAAAAGATAATACAACAATTAATGTATATGGAAATAATAATATGCATTTATATGTCAATGATATTAAAAAGAAAAGAGATTCAGCTAAGAACCTCTTTTTTAATTTCAATATACTTGTTTTCAGAATTGCCTTCTTCGATTTTGTAATCATAACCCAATTCATCAAAAATTTTTAAAGGAATTCGTTTCTTTTTCAATGAAGGATCATTCTCTTTAATATCTTTGATAATTGAAGTTAATGGATACCAACCATCATGGTGACTTTTAATAGCGGTATCGATTGCGACTTTGATTTTTTGCTGATAAAGTTTCTGCTCAGACTGCAATTTGCGTTTGGCATCTTCCTTTTTCTTTTTTTGCATTTCCAATTTTAACTTCTTCTCTTCATTTTTTTCTTGTTGTTGGCGTAACTTTTCTTGTTGTTTTAGTTGTTCTTCTTTACGCTTCATTTCTTCTAAGGCTTTTTTCCGTTCCTGAATCATTTTGTCAAAATCTTCGATAAAAAGAAATTCATCAAAGTGCTTTTGGTAGTCAGAAGAAGTATTCAATGCACCGATTCCGATTAAATACTTTCCCGCTCGCTTAAGTTTCAAGACGAGTTCTAGAAAATCATCATCGCTAGAAACGATACAAAATGCATCGACATTACTATTGTAAAGACAATCGAGAGTTTCAATGTACATTCTAAAATCTGCATTGTTCCGATTGTGATTTTTTACAAGAGGTCGATTCGAGACGATTAATTCGAGATTATTTTCCTTGATTAATTTATTGGTATTTTCAAGTGAAGTGATTTTGCTCGTGATTAATTTTCTCGGGTAACATAAAAAGCCTCTTTTTTCTAAATAAGAGAAAAACTCGGGAATTAAATTTTTTTGATTGGCATTTTCAAAGTCGATCATCATCGCAAGTTTTGGCTTATTAGGTAACTCAATACTGATTTTAAACACCTCCTTTAACAATAATATTAAATTAAAGTGTGTATAAATGCTACAATTTACTCATAATTATTCTAGTCATATTTTCGCTTTTTACTTATAATAAAATATAGAAGGTGACACGATGAAAAGAAAATTAATCTTTGGAATCGCCATGTCGATAATTGGTTCGGCATTGTTTTGTGGATTTGCGACATTGGTAAGTGTTGGCGATTCCTTATTTAATGATCAAGATCTTTCGATTTCACATTTTAAAGTTGAAGCGGAATTGCTTACAAATGGTGACATGAAAGTGATTGAAACTATAGATGCAGACAGTGTAGGACAACATATGTTTGCTCGAGATATTGTTTATTCTAAAAATAATAATGGTCATGAGAAAAATACTTCACGACTTGACTTTAATTCTTTCAGTGTATCTGTTTATCAAAATAATATTGCTTTGTATGAAAATGTTACGACATCATTTGGAAACGGCAATAAGTATTCGGATATCATCGGTTTTTCATGGGAGCATCAGTATGATGAATTAGGTGAAAGAATTACTTGTCCGAGTGAATATGGAAAGTCTTGTGCGACGGCGCTAATTTATTTAAAAAACGGAACTTCACCTAAAACAACATATGTTTTTTCTTATACGATTAAAAATGCCATGACTGTATATAATGATTATGCGGAAATCAATTGGGATTTTGTTCCCAATATGGGAATTAATATCGATAACATTGATGTGAAAATTAAACTTCCTCAAAATAATTTTGACGCTGAAAAGGATATATATTTTTATGGTCATGGTGTTAGCGATGCTTCTGTTAATATCGATCTCAATAATACGCAAGAGATAGCGGTATCCGTCGATAGACTCCGCGGACAAGAAGAAGTTGAAATTCGTCTGTTTTTTCCTAGCAACGTTATGCAAAAAGGATTGAATCAATCTAATTACCTAAATGAGAATGGATATGATTATTTAATAAAAGAAGAACAAAAAATTTTGGATACAGAACAAAGTTTTTACAATCGTAGAATTGCATTAATTGCCTCTTCTTTGATTCTTTTTGGGCTGACTATCGCACTATTAATTTTTAAAATCGTCTACATTTATCAAAATTACGACAAGGAACACAAGAGTGATTTTGATGCCAAATATTATCGGGAATTACCGGCTTCTTATCCTCCAGCCGAAATGGGATATTTGTATCGCTTTAAAGAAGTGACGATGGACGATATGAATGCCACTTTAATGGATTTGATTAGACGCAAGTACATTAAAATCGATTACAGTGGAACGGTGTTAACGGAAAATAAACCTAATTATAAAATGATTTATGATCGTGATAAAGATACTTCGTCTTTAAAGAGTTACGAAAAATTCTTGCTCAGTTGGTATTTTGACTCTATAAGTGGCGGTAATGATACTTTGACACTCAATGAAATCGATAATTATTTAAAATCGGAAAGTAATGCGATTGAATATCAAAAAAAGAACAATGAATGGATTTTATTGGTGACTAAAGAAAGTGAAAAGAACGACTTTTTTGACAATGTCGGTAAAAAAGCCAATAGTGGTTATTTCTTTGTAGGACTAGGATTTTTAGATTTCTTCTTACTGCTTTTTGGAGTAATTGCCTTTTCAATCACATGGTTTAGTCTATTAGCTTTTGTGATTTTATCGTTATCGATTAGTTATGTTATTTATGTGCGTCAAGTAAAAAGACGTTCCAAACAAGGCAATGAAGACTTTGTTCGATGGCACGCTTTTAAAAATTTCTTAGAAGATTTTTCGCATTTTGAAGATTATCCGGTTCCCGGAGTTGAAGTATGGGAGCATTATTTAGTGTACGCGACATCGTTTGGAATTGCCGATTTAGTGGAAAAACAATTACGTACTCGTTTCAACGAATTACATCGCGAACAAGAGTTCAATGATTGTCCGATCTTGTTTTATAGTTATCATAGCTATTTTAGAATGCGAATCTATAGCAGCTTTTCGCTTTCGAAAAATACCATTCAAGTTGCTAATGCCAAAAGGATGGCTTCTTCTTCGCATGTTGGAGGACGCGGAGGGTTCGGTGGCGGATCTTCATTTGGCGGCGGTGGTGGAGGTGTAAGAGGACGATAGATTACTTCTTTAAATTTATTTGACATTGTGATATATTCTAGAAAAAGGAGAAAATAAAATGATTACAGTATTATTGGATGCTTGGGTAGTTCCCACAATTGTGGTGGCAGTCATTGTCATATTGCTTATCCTTTTAGTGGCATGGATTGCTAGCTCATATAACAAATTAGTTAAAGAACGCAATAAAGTGAAAAATTCGTGGTCACAGATCGACGTTCAATTGAAGAAACGTTTTGATTTAATTCCGAATTTGGTAGAAACGGTTAAAGGTTACACAAAACACGAAAATTCAATTTTCGAAAGTTTTGCTGAAGCACGTAAATTATACGCCGATGCCTCTAAAAATCAATCGGCAGCGCAAGCGGCAAAAGCAGAATCGATGCTTGGAAGATCGCTTAATATGTTGATCAATGCCGTTCATGAAGCTTATCCGGAACTTAAGGCTGATAAGAACTATACGGAGTTGATGGCACAGCTGAAGGAAATCGAAGATAAAATCGCATATTCACGACAATTTTATAATGACGTAGTCTTAGAATTTAACAATCGATGTGAAGTGTTTCCGTCTAATATCATTGCGAGTATTTTCAAATTCAAACAAGCTGAATATTTTAATATCGACGAAGGTGAAAAAGCAGCACCTAAAGTTTCATTTTAGTGAATAAAATCTTTAAAAACGAAGATTCTTTTCTCGGTAAATTTGAAGCATTTTGTTGGAAGTTATGGGAAAAAGAACCGATTCGTTTTATATTTGTCGGAGGGCTCAATACTCTCATCGGATTGGTATTGACACTGCTTTTCAGATATCTGTTTGATAACGTATTTTATTGGAACCCAAAAGTCGATTTTCTTGGAATGGATATTCCGAATTTAATTTCATTTATTATCGGCCTTCCTATTGCTTATACTACCCAAACCTTAATCGCTTTTAGAATTAAGTGGGCTTGGGTTCGTTTTGCACGATATCCTTTAAGTTCGATTCCGAACTTGATTTTACAACAAGGCGGTATTTATTTGTTTGAAACAATCTTGCATATTCAAGAGCAAATATCTTACGTTTTGGCAACGATTATCGCTTTACCGATTATGTTCTTTATCATTAGATTTTTGGTACGACCAATAAAATCCTCCAAAATTTCTAAAAGCGAAGATCATAAAACTGATATAGAATAACCTTCCGGAAATCATGGAAGGTTTTTATTAGTTTAATATCAAAAATAGAAGGAAGACATATTACTAAAAAATTTTTAGTCATTGTTTAAAAATTTTACCAAAAGTGTGATATAATCTTTAAATAGAATATTTAGGAGAAAAGTATGGAAAAATATGAGCCAAAAAAGAAGCATTCAGTGCTTCGCATATTGCTGATTTTTATCACTACTGTCTTAACTTTGGTTTTTGTGCTTTGGAGTGGCTTAAACCTTCTTAAATATCGCATCTATGATTACTATTATTCGCTGGAAACCGATATTTGCATGAATCCCGGTTTAAATGACGATTTTATTCCGCAAGGTCTTGCTGCGATTGAAGATCGTGGAGTATATATCACTAGTGGCTATATGAAAGGCAAAAGCAACAGCCGTATTTATATTACTAATACCAAAAATGAATCTCACTATGTGAAATTAACTAAAAATGGCAAAGATTTTTTCGGTCATGTCGGCGGCGTTGCTACAACCGGAAAAAATGTTTATTTAAGCAATGATGAAAATATTTATATTCTTGATCGTGATTTACTTTTAGATAAGAACACGAAAACTATCGATATCGGAAATGGAATCAAGGTTAATAATAGTGCTTCATTCGTATTCACTGACGATACACATTTATATGTCGGTGAATTTCATGATGGAAAACAATATGTCTGCAACCATCCTTACATGACTTCTGAAGGAATGCATTATGCGATCGTAAGTCAATATCGCCTCGATAATCTAGAGACGCCGGAAGCGATTTATTCGATCCGCAATAAAGTGCAAGGTTTCGCGATTACCGCTCAAAACAAAGTCGTGCTTTCGACTTCTTACGGATTAGATAATAGTGTTTATTATGTTTACGATTTAAAAAAAGCGACGGCAAGTGAAGAAATTTTAGATGGTGCTAAAGTTTTTTATCTCGATAACGTTCAAAAATCATTCATCGGACCGGCGATGGGGGAAGATCTCGATTACAGTCGTGGAAAAATTATCACTTTGACCGAAAGCGCCTGTAACAAATATATTTTCGGCAAATTTTTCTTTGCGGATAAAATCGTGGCCTTGGAAATTAAATAAAGATTATGAGATATTATGTGAAAAAAACGACGACGGGTCGTTATGGAGTGTATAAAGACGGCGCTACAAAGCCGAGTAAAAGTTTTGCTAACCAAAGTGAAGCGGACGCTTATTGTGCCAAAGCGAATTTTAAAGAAGATAAACAAACTATCGCTACTATTTCGAAACACAGTAAAAATCATAAGTTTTTGTTTCTTATTATTTTAATTATTTTAATTGCCGTTACTATCGGGGGCATTTATCTTTTTTATAAAAATCATGATCAAGATTCATCATCCTCATCGTCGACGTCGACACCGACTGCGCTTATCGATGAAGATTTGGAATTTCATTTTTTGCAATTAGGCAATAAATTTTCCGGTGATTCAATTTTTATCAAAGCGGGAGATAAAGATATTTTAATCGATGCCGGAAGTCGTAAAGGATCGGCTAGTACCATCAAAACTTATCTTGATAAATATGTTACAGACGGAAAATTGGAATTTGTGATTGCAACTCACGCTCATCAAGATCATATCTCTGGGTTTGTGGGCACTGAAAAAGCACCGGGCATTTTAAAAAGTTACGAGGTAGAGACGCTTATCGACTTTGGTAATACGGTCGCCACTTCCACAATTTATAGTGATTATGTTGCACTCCGCGATAGTCTCATCGAGGCAGGAACAAACTATTACTCGCAAAGCGATTGCTTTAATCATCTTAATGGTGCCACCGATACTTTTAATCTTACCGAAAGCATTTCGATGAAAATCCTTAAAAATGTTTATGGTGACCCCGATTCTGAATACAAGACCAAAAATGAAAATAATTTTTCGGTGTGTACGCTTTTTTCGCAAAACGGAAATAACTATCTTTTGACCGGCGATCTTGAAGAAGACGGGGAAGAATTGTTAGTGGCTAACAATGAATTGCCGCGAGTAAAACTATTTAAAGCGGGACATCATGGTTCTTATACGGCTTCTAGCGAAAATTTGTTGAATGTAATACAGCCGGAAATTGTAACTGTCTGTTGCTGTGCCGGATCTGACGAGTATACTTCAGTTGATGCCAACATGTTTCCTTCTCAAGCCTTTATCGATCGAATTTGCAAATGGACTGATAAAGTCTATGTGACCTCGATCGTATCTAATAATGCAGATGGATTTGAAGCTTTAAATGGTGATATCGTTGTCGCTTATAAAAATCAGACAATCAGTGTCACTTGCAGTAATAACGACACACTTTTAAAAGATACTAAATGGTTTAAAGACCATCGAACATGTCCAAAAGAATGGGCTTAGCATTTAATCTCGAACGACAGAGGATTTACTATGGAAACAACAGCAAGCAAACGTAAAAGCACATTTGAAACTCGAGTTCACGAAATAGATTTTTTGCGTGGTTTTTGTATTATCTTGATGATAATCGACCATTTCTTTTACGATTTAATGAACTTTGCCTATGTTTGGGTCAAAGGTGGTTTTGAACTTTATAATGGCGCCTATAGTTTTGCTTCTGCTTATTGGACTTTTCCGCTACGTCTTGCCGCCCATCATATCGGTGTATTTATTTTTGTTTTTCTTTCCGGAGTAAGCATGGCCTTTTCAAGAAATAACTGGAAAAGAGCATTAAGAATTATCTGCTTTGCCGTTGCGTTAACGGTCGGCTCTCGAATTGTTACTTCCATAAGCGGTAGTGTCTTCAATTTTGATTTCAATATTATTCACGTTTTAGGAATTTCAATTTTGATTGGATGCCTTTTAAAGAAAGTACCTTCTTGGGGATTGATTTCTATTTCATGCGGAATTTTCGCGCTTTCCGTCACGCTTTATTATCTCAATAAATTTGAAATGATCCCTTTGGATAATGAGGTGTTGATGGTGATTTTATTTCCGCTTGGAATTTTAAAGAAAGATTATCGATATGCAGATTATCTTTCATTGATTCCGTCTTTAGGATTCTTTTTATTGGGCATGGTCTTTGCTAGACGTTTTTATAAGAGTAAAACTTCGCTTATTAAACGATACGAAATAGAACGCCCGGTATGTTTTGTGGGACGTCACTCGTTATGGTTTTATATCGGACATCAAGTTGTCATTTATGGGTTGTTTTTAATTTATTCCGCATTATGTGGAATGCCAAATACATTTTAACAAACAGAGGTGAAATTATGAATCAAACAATGTATGAAAAAGTGCAGCAATGTGCTGCAAAGTATCCGGATTTCAAAGTGATCTATTATATGGGAAAAAAGTTTTCTTATCGCTTTGTCATTCAAGAAATCGAACGACTATCGATTTTTATGTCACACGATTTAAAAATTCAAAAAGGTGATGTGGTGACGATCTGTTTGCCGAATATTCCTAGTGCGGTCTTTTTGTTTTATGCTGTCAACCGCTTAGGGGCGATTGCCAATATGGTGCATCCGTTTACACCATTTTTACAAGTCGAAAAAATTATGAAGAACACCAACTCAAAACATATATTCTTGTTTGAACAATCGCTATATAAAGAAGAAAAGTCTTATGCAAAGTATAAAAAGCAATTGACAGTTTGTTTGGCATCGTCATATCTACCTTCTTATAAGCGTTATATTTATCATCTTCAAAATAAAAAGATGCACCAAGCGATTAAAGATTATCATTCTTACGATGATATTAAAAACTACAGCCAAGAATTATTGCCACCTGTAAATAGAAATGAATGTGCGGTTTATTTGCATTCCGGTGGGACTACCGGTGTTCCTAAAACGATTAGGCTTTCTAATGAAGGATTCAATTATCTAGCCCAAGAATCGCAGAATATCTTTGCGTGCGGAGAAATATATCGTAACGGGATGCTTGCAGTTCTTCCTACGTTCCATGGTTTTGGATTATGTATGTGTGTCCATGCTCCTTTGAGCAATGCGATGACTTCGATTTTAGTGCCGAAATTTTCTCCAAGCGCCTTAGTCAAAATCATGAATAAAACCCCAGTTAATTGTATTTGCGGAGTTCCTACTCTTTTTGAAAGTTTATTGAATGATCAAAGATTTACCAATCATCGACATTTAAAGGATTTAAAAGTCGTTTTCTGCGGTGGCGATTCAATGCCGTTGCCTTTAAAAGAGCGATTTGATGCTTTGATGAAAAGTATCAATTCCACATGTCGAATGATGGAAGGTTATGGCCTTACTGAAACTGTGACCGTATGTGCGGTCAATACTTTGAAAATCAATCGTCCCGGTTCGGTAGGTAAAATGATAAACGGGATGGAATGTAAAATCTTAGATGATAATGATAAAGAAGTACCATTAGGAGAACTAGGTGAGATTTGCGTTAAAGCACCGACGATGATGATTGGATATTTAAATGAACCGGAAATTACTAAAGAAGTGATTAGAGACGGATATGTTCATACCGGCGATCTCGGATATATGGATCAGGATCAGTTTATCTATTTTAAACAACGAAAAAAGAGAATTATCAAGGTTAGCGGCGTTGCGGTTTATCCTACGGAAATCGAAAATATCGTGATGCAGATTGATGAAATCGAAAGATGTGCGGCGATTGAAATGAAAGATCCACGTCTTGGAGCGGCGGTAAAATTGTTTGTAGTTTCAAAATTGGTAGATAAGGAAACCTTAGAGAAAAAGATTCTTGAAACTTGTAGAAAAAATCTCATTAAATGGGCGGTGCCTAAAAAAATAGAATTCCGTGATGCGTTGCCATTAACGCTTATCGGTAAAGTCGATTATCTCGCTTTACAAAAGGAAAACGATGAAAATTAAATACAGCTTCGGCTGTATTTTTTGTAATTTTATTGTAAAGTTATCGATAACAATTTATAATATTATTATGATATCAATTTGATATCGAGGAGGATTATATGAACGAAAAACCAAAAATCTACGAAGAAAAGGTTATTAAACCTAAAAGCGGCTGGGTGATGCTTGGAGTTATCATCGCCTTATATATAATTTTTATAGCTGGCATTGCTTTTTGTGCTACCGGTATTGAAAATTTTGAAAATACGCCAAGCGGGACATTTTTCGGTATCTTGATGTTTATTTTCATCATGTTACCTCTTGTTTCTTTAATTCTTATTAAAGGATTTAAATTGCTAAATCCCAATGAAGCGATTGTTTTGACACTGTTTGGTAAGTATTATGGAACGATTAATCAGGAAGGATTCTATTATGTTAATCCATTTTGCAGCGTAGTGTTACCAAATGGGGAGACTTTAGGTTTGGAAAATAACTTACAAGTACCGCCGTTACCGGCCAAGACTAGCAAAATGTTTCAAAATTTTGGACGTAAAAAAATATCTTTAAAGGCGATGACTTTAGTTAATGGTAAACAAAAGGTCAATGATCTTGAAGGTAATCCGATAGAAATCGGAGTTGTCGTTATTTGGAAAGTAATCAACACCGCGAAAGCTTTATTCAATGTCGACAACTATATCGATTTTGTTTCCACTCAAAGTGATTCTGCAATTCGCCAAGTTGCAAGATGTTATCCTTACGATATTTCAGATGAAGGTGATGAAAAATCACTTCGTGGTAGTTCACAAGAAATCTCTGAAGAATTGAAAAAAGAATTACAAAAGCGAGTTGAGATTGCCGGAATCGAAATTATGGAAGCGCGAATCTCTCATTTGGCTTACGCTCCGGAAATTGCCGCAGCGATGTTACAAAGACAACAAGCTAAAGCGATCATCGATGCTCGTCAAAAGATCGTTGAAGGCGCCGTAAGTATGGTCGAGATGGCTTTGAATAAATTATCTGAAAATAATATCGTGGAATTAGATGATGAGAGAAAGGCACAAATGGTCAGCAATTTGATGGTCGTGTTATGTGGCAATAAAGATGCCCAACCGATTGTAAATAGCGGTTCGATATATTAGTATGGAACTAAATGCGAAGGATAAGAAACAAATTTTACTGCGCTTGCCAAAGCATTTGTGGAATGAAATACAAAGTTGGGCCGAAGAAGATTTTCGCTCAATCAATGGCCAAATAGAATATCTGTTGACTGAAGCCATTCGAAAAAGAAAAAAAGAAAAAGGTGACCTTTAAAGTCATCTTTTTTAATCGCCAAGTGTGCTAACTTGAATGTTTTTTAAGTATTTAATATAATAATACCTGACTTTAGGCAGGAACCCTAAAATATAGTGTTACATCAATCAAAAAGCAAATCAGCATTGAGAATATTCTCGA
>CANQWG010000002.1 GCA_947627505.1 uncultured Bacilli bacterium
TTATAACTGGATTTTTGTGTATGACTAAATTCCCTCCTTTTATATTGAAACTGGAATTTACTTTTTCAATTCACGATCATCTTTGTTTTCCTTTATATGTTAACAAATTTATTGACTTATATTTGAAATTTCGAGTACAATAGGTGCAGAAAGTGTTTGGCTCGGTGTTAGCGTTTACCGCTTTCGTCCTTGAGCCCCGTACAATGGAATCGTTAATACGATTTGCGGGCACTTTCTTTTTTTTGCATTTATTGTTTAGACCTTTTCTTTCGATATTTTCCTTTACCACCTGTAAGTGGGACTTGCTCACGAGGAAGAACTTCAAACATCTTTTTGATATATTCTTTATTTAGTATTTTATTTCACGATTTTCGATAAATTCACCATGTTGATGGCGCATTATCAAAACTATGTTATAATCAAAAGCGGTGATAAACTATGATAAGAGAACAAACGCGCGCGATCCATTTAAGAAATATCGTTATGGGTGGTTCTAACCAAGTTTTAATTCAATCGATGTGCAATATCAAGACTTCAAAAGTTGCTGAAGTGGTCGCACAAATCAATCGTCTCGCCGCTTTAGGCGCGGATTTGATGCGAGTTTCAATCATGGATGAAGAAGATGCTTTGGCGATTAAAGAAATCGTGAAACAGATCAAAATTCCCCTTGTCGGTGACATTCACTTTGACTATCGTCTTGCCATCAAAGCGATTGAAAACGGCATCGACAAAATTCGAATCAATCCTGGCAATATCGGGGGCTTTGAAAAAACCAAGTTAGTGATTGAATGTGCCAAAAAACATCATGTGCCGATTCGTATCGGGGTCAATTCAGGATCTTTGGATCGCGAAACTTTGCTTTTAAACGATGATAAAGTGACCGCTCACGCCTTGGTGTCCCTTTGTGAAAAATACGTAAAATTTTTTGAAGAACAAGAATTTTTCGACATCGTCATATCCTTAAAAGCCAGTTCGGTTTTGACGACGATTGAAGCTTATAGAGAAGCTAGTAAACTATTCCCTTACCCTCTTCATTTAGGAATTACAGAAGCCGGCAACAGTAAGACCGGTTTGTTGCGTTCGGCTGCTGGACTCAGTCCCTTATTGTTAGAAGGTATCGGGAATACGATAAGAATCTCTTTGACCGAAGAACCGGAAGAAGAAATAATCGCCTGCAAACGGCTTTTGACCGATTTAAACCTCTTTACCAAATTTCCGCGTCTTATCTCTTGCCCCACTTGTGGAAGGACTGCGGTCGATTTAAAACCGCTAGTCGATCGGGTCACTGAAGAACTTGAAAAGATCAATAAACCGATCACCGTCGCCATTATGGGTTGCATTGTAAATGGACCTGGCGAAGCCCATCAAGCCGATCTTGGCTTAGCGGGTGGTAAAAATGAATTCGTTCTCTTTAAAAAAGGTCAAATCGTTAGAAAAATCAAAGCCGATGAAGCGTTAAATGTCCTACTCGATGAAATCAATAAGTGTCAATAAGTAAAAAAATCACCCATATAATACTTTGGGTGATTTTTTATATGATTTCAAAAGCCTTAGTAGCGATGTATATTAACTCTTTGACTTTAGAGCAAGGAATCGAACTTGCTCATCGATACGGCTATGAGTTTACGCTTGAAGAAGCGAAAGTTATCTTACCCTTTTTAAAACAACATCGCTATGAACTGACACTAGAAAATAAAGATAGTTTAATCGAATTGGCGCGACCTTTAGTCGCCCCTGAAACCTTAATGAAAGTCGAAACGATCATCGAAGATCTCACTTCTTAGCGCGTTTAGCCTTTTTCGCGGCGATGATATTATCGCGAATAATCTGCTTTTTATGATCGCGTTTAGCTTTCATAACCGCTAATTTGACTTTCTTTTTGTAGTTGGGTTTGACTTTATATGATCGAACTTTGCTCACTTCACGCTTGATTTTTGCTTCTAAAACCTCATTGACTTGACGACGTGCTTGCCCTTTTTTTCGTTGCGGTTTAATTCCTTCTTCGCGAAGCACTAACTCATCAAACGTCAGTTTTGTTTTCTTGAGGTTCTCCAATTTATATTTGTTGTCATCATCGTAAAAGATGTAGCTATCGCCATCGCGATCATATCTTCCGCTTCGTCCGGCTCGATGATAGTAATAATCTAAGTCCGATGGTAAATCGAGCGAAACGATGCACGTGACATCTTTTAAATCAAGGCCACGCGAGGCGACATCAGAACACACGATGAGATTGAATTCATTCAAATTTGCTCTTTTAAGCATCGTCTTGCGTTCTCTTGAATCGAGATCTCCATTTAAGATGCCACATTCGATACCATTTTTGTTAAGCCCTTCGTAAATTTTTTTCACTTGCTCCTTTTTCGAAGAAAAGACCAAAGTAAAATACGGCTTAGCGACTTTCAAAAAAAGCATCAACGCTTCAAGCGGTTTTCGATGTTTGATGTCAAGCAGATGGTGACGAACCTTGTGATTGGTTTTATGATTACCATCGACATCGATCACTTCATCGACTTGAATGTACTTTTGAGTCTGTTTCAAGAGGTGTTCTTTCATTGTCGCCGTGAAGACCAAGCGTTGTTTGGCTTTAAAAAAGTCGTTGATCAAACTCACATCTTCCAAATAATTGGTATCGAGCAACATATCCGCCTCATCGAGAACTAAAGATTTAACGCGGCTCCGATCGAAATTGCGGTTTTTGATCAATACTTCGATGATTCTTCCGGGAGTGCCCACAATTATCAAAGGTTGCGTCGCATTTTGATGATTGAGGCTTTCTCCTTCGATTTTAGAAGAAATGCTAGGATCGAGAAGCTTTACGACTCCTTCTTTAAAGCAGTCAGTCAACTGACGAGCAAAACGCGCCGTTTGAAGCGCCAATTCAGCGGTCGGTGAAACGATGATCACTTGCGTTTTATTCGCTTCATAGTCGAGATTGTTAAGAAGCGGAATCAAAAAAGCGTGGGTTTTGCCTGAACCGGTTTCGCTTTTAACCAACAATGAACGCTCTTTAAGAGCTTTAGGAATCACTTTTTCTTGAACCGTAGTTGCTTCAACATATCCCTTTTCATTTAAAACTTGCAACAATTCTTTCTTAAGATTAAAGGAAGAAAATTTCATCGTTATTCCTCGCTTTTTTTAACGGCGATTCCCAAATCATCAAGTTGTGCTTCATCAACCGGCATCGGCGCTTGTGTCATCGGACAGGTAGCCGATAAATTTTTGGGGAAAGCGATCACATCGCGAATGTTTTCAGTGCCCGATAAGATCATCGTCAAACGATCAAGGCCGAAAGCCGCCCCACCATGAGGCGGAGTTCCATATTTCAAGGCTCCGATAAACCAACCGAATTTACGATTGATGTCCGCTTCACTGAGACCTAAAATTTCAAAGATCTTACGCTGTACTTTTTGATCGTAGATACGTAATGAACCGGATAAAGTTTCATAACCATTTAACACTAAATCAAAACAATAACCATACACTTTAGTCGGATCGCTATCCAAATACTTTAAATCTTCGTCACGAGGACGGGTAAACGGATGGTGTTCTGAAGTGTAGCTTTGCGTTTGTTCATCATAATGAAATAACGGGAAATCGACAATCCAAAGCAAATCGTAAGTTCCTTCTTTTATTAAACCTAAAGTTTTTCCAAAATGAGAACGAACCGCGCCTAAACTTGAAGTTACCGCTTCATATGGTCCAAAAGCCATCAAAATCAAATCATTCTCTTGAAGTTTTAAATCACTGACTAATTGTTCTTTAAGCGATTCAGAGAAAAATTTGGTAAACGACCCTTCTAAAGTTCCATTTAGATATTTTAAGGCGATTAACGACTTGATCCCGAATTTACTTGAAATTTCGTTGAGTCCGTCAAGATTTTTGCGACTCATCGAATTAGCGATACCATTAACGACGATGGCTTTAAAAGCTGCGGCTTGTTTTAACGCCGCGACATCGATTTGAGCGACGTATTTTTTTAAATCTTGAAGTTCAAAGCCAAAACGAGTGTCGGGTTTATCTGAACCATAACGATCGATAGCTTCCACGTACGGCAATCTTTTAAATGGTGTTTCAATCTTTACCCCGTTTACATCCTCAAACATCTGCTTGACGAGCCCTTCAAGGATTTCAAAAATCTGATCTTGATCCAAAAACGAAGTTTCGATATCGATTTGCGTAAAATCGGGTTGTCGATCTGCTCTTAAATCCTCATCGCGGAAGCAACGAGCGATTTGGTAATAGCGTTCCATACCGCCGACCATCAATAGTTGTTTGAAAAGCTGCGGCGATTGTGGCAAAGCGTAAAAAGAACCCTTTTTAACTCGCGACGGAACTAGATAATCGCGCGCTCCTTCTGGCGTTGAAAGCGTCAAAACCGGAGTTTCCACTTCGATAAAATCGAGGTTATCGAGATATTTTCTTACCGAACGGCAGATCGCGGCCCGTTTCATCAAGAATTTTTGCATTTTTGGACGTCTTAAATCCAAATAACGATATTTTAACCGCGTATCTTCCAAAGCATCGGTTTCATCGGCGATGATAAAAGGTGGTTGCTCGCTCGTGTTGACTATTTCGATTTTTTCCGCGGCCACTTCGATTTCACCGGTCGCCAATTTAGGATTCGGCGTGTCTTTCTTTTGCACAAGACCCGTCACTTGAAGGAGATATTCGTTTTTAATCTGATTTAAATTTTCAAAATCTTCTTCCTTGGCGATGACTTGAGTGTAGCCGTAACGATCACGAAGATCGATAAAAACCAGTGAGCCGAGATTTCTCTTTTTGGCAACCCAACCGATTAAAGTCACCCGTTCACCGACGTTTTTAAGGCGTAATTCGCCGTTATTATGTGTTCTAATCATGATGATGCACCTCCAAATGTTCATCTAAATACGCAACTAAATCATCATACGCCACCGCTTCTTGCTCTTGAGTTTCAAGATTTTTAATATTGAAACGATGATTTTTAACTTCGTCTTCGCCCACAAAAATCGCAAAACTAGTCATCTTGCGAGTAGCGACTTTCAATTGCGCGCCATAGTTCTTATTTTGATACAACAAATCGCATTTAAAGCCATTAAAACGAAGCATCATCGCTAGATCGAAAGCGACGGTTTGACATTCTTCTCCTTGATAAATTAAAAAACAATCGAGGAAAGGTTTTTCATACTCTTCTTGCTTGATCTCTTTTAAGAGTGAATTGAGCCTTTCAAGTCCTAAAGCAAAGCCCACGGAAGAAAGCATCGGACCGCCTACTTCACTAACTAGATTATCGTAATGACCACCCGCGCCGATAGCCCCGAGATTCGTGCCGTCATCGCTAGTATAGTGATATTCAAAGACCACATGTGAATAATAATCAAGGCCACGAACTAATGTGGTATCGAGTTCATAAGGAATGTCAAAGCGTTCTAAAGCGTCGGTAATGACCTTAAAATAGGCCTTTTCTTCATCGCTAAGATATTCGCTCATAGATGGCGCTTTAGCGATTATTTCGCGATCTTGAGGATCCTTGCAATCAAGAATTCGTAGTGGATTGGTTTCAAATCGTCTTTTGCAATCCTCACACATCGAAGCGATGTGAGGTGCGAAATATTCCTTTAAAGCTGCGCGATAGTTATCGCGTGTTTTTTCATCACCTAAAGTGTTGATTTTTAACGTGACCCGCGGAAAACCGATCATCAACAAGGAACTGTAGCCCATGATAATCGTTTCTGCATCGTCAAGAGGCGAAGTCACTCCGACTCTTTCAACCCCAAATTGCGTAAATTGACGATATCTTCCTTGTTGCGGTCTTTCGTACCGGAATGCCGGTCCGCAATAGTAATATTTAAGCGGCAAATCGCGCGTAGCGTATAATTTATTGGTGACGATGGCGCGCATCACTCCCGCCGTAAGTTCCGGTCTTAAAGAAATGTTGCGTCCACCTTTATCGACAAACGAAAACATCTCTTTATTGACGATATCTGAACTTTCGCCAACCGAACGGGTAAATAATTCCGTTTGCTCATAAATAGGTGTAATAATCGGATTAAATCCGTATAAAGACACCGTTGCTTTTAAGATTTCTTGCAATTTATCAAGATTTAATGCGTCATCATCATAAGCATCATATGTGCCACGTTGTAATTGATATGTCGGCATAAATTCCTCCTTTAAAAATAAAAAAGTACCTCTAAGGACGCTTGAAGCGTGGTACCACCTTAGTTCATCTTTCGATGCCCTCTTAAACGATCTTAACGCGATCGACGGATCCCTACTGTAGTTCAGGTATCATCCTCCACAGTGTCAATTGTACTTATTTGGGAAGATCTTCCACCGACACGATCCCTCTCTAAACCCATCTAAGCAAACCTCTGCTTCCTCGGATAGTCTTATTATATCATTTTTAGAGTGCGTTTCAACCACTTCACGTCATCATATGGAAGATAATCACGAAATTGATACCTTAAATTTAAGTCTAAAAATGATAATAAAAAGACTATATCTACTAATATTTTACTAATTTTATACTAAAATGCAACTTATTTATCGAAAAGCCGTGAAAAAGATGATGACATCTTCGTTTTAAAGCAAAAACGCTTTTTGGTGAACGGATGGATAAATTCCAAAGTTTCATGGTGCAATCCTAATCGTTTTAACGGATCGCTTGAGGAATGATACTTGTCATCCCCGACTACCGGAGTGCCTAAATCTTTCATGTGGACCCTAATTTGATTCTTGCGTCCAGTTTCAAGATTGAGTTCCACCAGCGAATAAGTTCCATTGGATTTTAAGGTCTTATAGTTAGTAATCGCCTTTTGTCCGTTTCCCTTTTCATGTGCCGAATACATGAGATTGGTCTTAGTTTCCAATAAATATGAAACTATCCGGCCACTTAAAGGTTTAGGAGTGCCCTCTACGATCGCTTTATAGATGCGTTTGGTTACTAATGAATTCCATTTACTTTGCAATGCGTTACGCGTCTTTTCGTTTTTTACAAACATCAATACGCCGCTTGTCTCTTTATCGATACGATGACAAATGAAAATCCGATTTTTTTTAGATTCTTGGCTGACGTATTCATTAGCGAGACGATACGCGGTATTTTCGCGTTCATTATCAGTCGCAATGGAAAGTAAACCGCTCGGTTTATTGATCACCAAAAACTCTTCATCTTCATAGATAATTTCAAGTTTAGTTTTGGTTTTGTCACCTGCTTTTTGACCGTGTGCCAAGATTTGAAGTTCGTCATCTTTGGCTAAATGATAGTCGAATTGGCGAATGACAATACCATTGACCAACACTTGATTGTGGATTAAAAAGGACTTTACTTTGTTTCGCGACATTTCTTGAAAACGGCGCAACAAAAAATTCAGCAATTCTTCTTCGTGGCGAATTGTAAAGCTATGTAAAATTCTTTCTTCGCTTTTTTTTAAATGTTTCTTAGTTTCCATAATCAATGGGTTACCCGCCTTACATCGTAAATACCATCGATATTAATCAAGGAATTACGAATCGCTTGATAGTTCTTGTTATTGCTGACCAAGATCGTCGTTTCAATCGTCACCGTCATTTTGTTAGGATGGCTTTTCGTGCTTACGCGGGTACAAGAAATCTTATTGGAAGAAAGACACGACATCACATCGAGCAAAAGATTATTACGATCAGTCGCATCAAGAGCAATATCGATTGGATATGTCGCTTCTTTTAAATTGGGATTCCACTTTACATCGATTAAGCGCGGATTGTTTTTTTCAATGTTAGGACAATCGGCACGATGAACTTTAATCCCTTTTCCTTTGGTGATGTAACCGACGATTTCATCGCCTGGAATCGGTGTGCAACACGAAGCAAGATTAATCATCACTTTGCTAGCGCCTTTGATTTGGATAGCTTCAGAGGAGCTATCATATTTTCTAGGACGCTTGACAATGGCTTTAATCATCTCTTCTTTGGTTTCTTTTTTAAAGCCGAGAAATTCTAAAATGTTCGTTGGAGAAACTTTGCGACTAGCGATAGCAAGATATAATTCGTCGAGATTTGCAACATTGAAATTTTTCAAAACTTCATCGTCAATTCGTTCTAATATTTGACGTTCGCCTAATTCATATTCACGGGCGACATCGATTAAAGTATTGCGCCCTTTTTGAATGTTATCATCGCGAATAAAATCCGCATTTTTCCGTTGCAAAAATTTCTTGATGCGACTTTTGGCCACGTTCGTCTTGACAATTTTAAGCCACCCTTCATTGGGACCCTGGGAATTTTTCGAAGTTTTGATTTCGACGACATCGCCGGTTTTAAGTTCATAAGAAAGCGGCACTAAAGTGTTGTTGACGACGGCCCCGGTAGCAAAATCACCGACATCAGAGTGAATACGATATGCAAAATCTAACGGCGTGCTGCCGCTTGGAAGGTCGATCACTTTCCCTTTGGGGGTGAAAACATAGACGTTAGCGTCAAAAATATCGTGCGTCAAAGTTTTCATATATTCTTTGGCGTCGTCTTCATGTTCCCCGGTCATCGAGACAAAATCCGCAAACCAGTGGAGTTTTTCTTCAATTTCCCGTTGTTCTTTACGGGCATCGTATTTGGAATTTTCTTTGTAACGCCAATGGGCTGCGACACCAGATTCTGCGATTTCATCCATTTCTTTGGTTCGGATTTGAATTTCGAAAATGTTGCCGTCTTTACCGATAATCGTCGTGTGCAAAGATTGATACATGTTGGGTTTTGGCATCGTGATGTAATCTTTAAAGCGCCCTGGGATCGCCGTGTAAACCGAATGGATATATCCTAAAATTTCATAGCAATTAAGTTCCGTTTCGGTGATGATTCGAAGCGCCATAATGTCATAAATCTGTTCAAACGGACGATGTTTGAAATACATCTTTTTATAAATGGAATAAACTTGTTTGACCCGCGATTCGATTTCAAAAGGAATCCCGGTTTTGATCAAAAGATCGGCGATTTTCTTTTTTAAGTTCCGCATCGCCTCTTTGCGGTTTTTAGTCCGCGAGTTTAAAAGATCTTCGATCTCTTGATACTTATCGGGATGAAGATAATAAAGACATAAATCTTCCAATTCGCTTTTGATGGTATTGATACCGAGACGATGAGCGATCGGCGCGTACACCTCTAAGGTTTCGCTAGCGATCTTTTGCTGCTTTTCCGGTGATTGATACTGCAAAGTGCGCATGTTATGCAGTCGATCGGCAAGTTTAATGATAATCACGCGGATGTCTTTAGCCATCGCGATAAAAATTTTACGATGTGATTCGTAACGAAAATCTTGATCTTCGATTTTGGATAGTTTTTTTATTTTCGTCAGTGCTTCGACGATATTAGCAATATCGCTTGAAAACTGTTTTTCGATGTCTTCTTTGGTAATTCCGCAATCTTCGATGGTGTCGTGCAAAAAACCGGCGATAATCGTCGAAGGCCCCGCTTGAAGCGTCGCTAAAATATACGCCACTTCAATGACGTGACTGACGTATGGTTTTCCACTTTTACGAAGTTGTCCGCGATGCTTTTCTTCCGCGAATAAATATGCTCGATGAATCTCAGCAACATCATCGGGATTATGAATATAATTTGAAAACACCTCTTTGACATCTTCGTATGTGTGTTCGACATCTTGAATGATCACGCGATCACCTCTTAATCAACAATCAAGGCTTTAAGATTATATTTGGCCAATAATTTGAGGCCTGGCAAATCTTTTAAACCGATAAGTGCAATCATGCCCACCACTTCGCCTTGTAATGATTGAACAAGCTTTGCCGCGGCATTCAACGTACCGCCGATAGCGACGATATCGTCGATAATCACCACTTTTTGTCCCGGTTTAATCGCATCAGCGTGGATGAATAGTTCGTCTTGTCCGTACTCTAAATCGTACTTGATCGATTTAGTCGCCCGAGGTAATTTACCCTTTTTACGAACCGGCACAAAGCCTAAACCTAGTTTAGTCGCAACCGGACATCCAAAAAGAAATCCGCGCGATTCCGGCGAAACGATGATTTGAGCTCCCATTTCTGTAGCTAAACGAGCCATTTCGTCGATAGTATAACGATAAGCCTCTCCGTTTTCCATTAAAGGTGTAATATCTTTAAACGAAATTCCTTCTTTAGGAAATCCTTCGACAATCGCAATATAATCTTTTAAATTCATAATTAAGCCTTCCTTATGTAATTATTATATCTAAGTGTTTTTTTTTGATAAAGTTTTTATCATAAATTACCGAAAGTTTAACGTTTAAAGAGTTTTAACGATTTTTATTCTGTCACTTTTATCGTTTTAATTCATAAAAATAATTAAGGTGATTCTATGAGAAGAAATTTTTATGATCCATATCGCGCGATTAATCCGTACACGCCACCATTAAATCAACCGATATATCCGCCAGTAATGCCGAATTATCGAGGTATCCAAAATCCTTTCAATATTCCTCGTGGCAATCCTTTTTCGCCGACTGCCAAAATCGCCGCCGCAGCAACTAAGGCTAACAAACTCGATCTTAACAAGATCATCACCTCAACTCAAAAAGGCATCAACACCATCAATCAGATCATTCCGATTTATCAGCAAGTAAAACCGATTGTTGAAAACACCAAGGATTTTACCAAGGTCATCAAACGGGCATTTGTCCGTAAAAAGCCCGAAACTAAAATCGTCGAACCGAAAGAAAAAATCGAACCTGAAATTGTAAATCCGCGGCAAGAAAAAGCCGCCGATCCTTTCCCAAATGATGAAAAAAGTCCCAATAAACCATTTTTTTAACACCAAATAGTGTATAATTGAAATGGTGATACAATGATAGTACAAAAAGCTAGTGTTATGGGTGTTTGTTTCGGGGTTGAAAACGCGATTAAAATCGCAATTAAAGCCCGTGAAGAAACACCTTTAGATCGTAACGTCTATCTTTTGGGACGTTTGGTTCACAATCAAATGATCATGGACGATTTAAAGAAACGCGGTATCACCGTTCTCGATGACAATAATTCGCTAGAGACTAAAATTTCTAATCTTCCATCCTTTAGCACCATCGTTTTTTCGGCGCATGGTCACGATTTTAAACTCGATGAACTTGCTAAAAAGAAGAATCTTAAGATTTACGATGCCAGTTGTCCGCGGGTATTAGCTAACCTTCAAGCGATAAAAAATTCCTTATCCATGGCTCATCAAGTATTCTATATTGGAATCGCGTCACATCCTGAAAGCGATGCAGCATTAGCCCTTAGCGATAAAATCATCTTTATCGATTATAAAGTTAAAAAGATTCCCTATTTTCAATTTGACGAAGCCGATATATTCAATCAAACCACGCTCAACAAAGAAGAACTCGACACTATTTATAAACTGATCGCTAACCAAGTCTTAAAGCCACATTTTTATAATGATATCTGCGATGCGACTTTTCGTCGTCAAAAAGCGATTGAAGAAATCGATAAAGACGTTGAGGCGATCATCGTCTTAGGCGATCCGTCTTCGTCTAATTCAAGACGACTTCTAGAAGTAGCTAAACGCGATCATCTTATTCCGTCTTACCTTGTTTCAAACTTCGATGAAGTGAAACTTCTCCCTCTTGAGGGCATAAAAAAAGTATTCCTCACCGCCGGAGCCTCAACTCCGTCTTATCTCATCGATATGGTGTATGAATACTTGATAAATCTAAATTAATTTCGGCAATTTTTGGTCGTCAACGATAATAATTTCAAGACTAGGATCCATTTCAAGCAGGATCTTTTTCATTTGCGGCATAAAGACCTTTTCGATTTCATGTGGTAAATCAAGATAGTTGTAGTGTCTAGCCACGATGTCGCGTCGAATGTGATGTGGGGCATCGCCTGAAATATAGATATCGGCATCATCTTTTATCGCCGAGAGATAATATCCCGCTCCCCCGCCACCAATAATCGCCACGGTCTTGATATTCTTTTTGCCTTCGTCGATCAATAAGCCATACGGAACATTGAGTTTTTCTTTAGCGTACTTTGCAAAATCGTAAATATTCATTTCATTTGACAAGGTTCCAATACGCATGCACGAAGAATCTTCGCCTTGATGAATTGCGGTTAATTCAAGTTTTTCCGCTAGGGCGTCATTCATTCCGCGCACCCCTTCATCGAAGTTAGTATGAAAAGAATAGACGGGTATGTCCGCTAAATCGAGACGTTCATAAAGTTCTCTTTTAACCGGATCGCTATTTAACACTTTTTTTAACGTGCCGTAGATGAAAGGATGATGCGAGATGATGATGTCGGCGTGACATTCGATCGCCTTATCAATCACCGCTTCATCACAATCGAGACAAAGCACCACTCTATGGGTTTCATCTTTTAACCCTTTATGCATCATTCCCACATAATCGTGATATTTGAGTGCGATTTTTCGTGGAAACATCTTCCATAGTTTTCTAATCATTCGCTTGGTGTCCATAAACTTTCACACTCCTTTATTTCCTGCAGCAAGTCCTGTTTGCGTTTTAACGACAAAGGCTTATTTTCAATCAAGTATCGATCGTTTTCAATGATCTTTTGATATTTTGTTTTCAATAAATCTCGTTGTTTTTTTAACAAGACAGGACCAAAATAATATTCCTTTTCACTTAAAAGTTGCGTCCCTTTTTTAAAGCGCATAATCTCATAAAAATGAGTTTCGTGCACGAGGATCTCTTCATCGATCATAAAGCCATGCTCAAGCATAAAACGACGAATTTCTTGTTCATGCGCATGAGGCGCTAAAATCACATAGTCAAGACGACCAAGTTCTTTTACTCCCCGTTTTAAAATCTCTAATATCAATTCTCCACCCATGCCGGCGATAACGATCGTCTTCACGGATTCAGGGAGATTATTAAGTCCGTCTTCAAGATAAACATGCGCCTTAGGATAAGCTTTAAGGCTTTGTTCCAAGCGAAGAAAGGGGCCTAATTTATTTTCGCTCCCATACGAATTTAATAGATATCCTCTTTGATATAATTCTTGAAGCAATAAGCCGTGGTCTGAGCCGATATCAGCCACCACCGAATCGAATGCGACAAGACTTGCAAGTGCTTGAATGCGTTTTGAAACACTCATAGCTTTTCGCGGAAATCCCCGAAACGCTTAGCGCGGGTCGGATGGCGTAATTTGCGAATGGCCTTGGCTTCGATTTGTCTAATTCTTTCGCGAGTGACGCCGAATTCTTTGCCGACTTCTTCTAAGGTGCGGGGACGACCATCATCGAGGCCGTAACGTAAGCGCAAGACCCGTTCTTCACGGTCGGTAAGATCTTTCATCACCGAATAAAGTTGATCTTTAAGTAAAGATTTAGTCGTATATTCACTAGGCGAAGTCGCGTCTTTATCTTCGATGAAATCACCTAAATGTGAATCATCTTCTTCGCCGATTGGCGTCTCTAATGACACCGGATCCAAGGCGATGCGTTGAATTTCACGAACTCTTTCGGCGCTTATTTGTTGACCGTCGAGGTGATCCGATATTTCTTGAGCTGTCGGTTCCCGTCCTAACTCCTGCACTAATTGCCGTTGCACCCGCGTGATGCGGTTGATCGTTTCCACCATGTGCACCGGAATTCGAATCGTTCTAGCTTGATCGGCAATCGCTCTAGTGATTGCTTGACGAATCCACCAAGTCGCATAAGTCGAAAATTTAAAACCTTTGGTGTAATCAAACTTTTCAACCGCTTTGATGAGCCCTAAATTTCCTTCTTGAATCAAATCCAAAAAGAGCATTCCGCGTCCCACATAGTGTTTGGCGATTGAAACCACGAGACGAAGATTAGCTTGCGTGAGTTCATTTTTTGCTTCTTCATCGCCCTCGAGAATTCTTTTAGCCAATTCGATTTCTTCTTGAGAAGATAAAAGTTTCACTCGTCCGATCTCTTTAAGATACATTTTCACGGGGTCATTGATCTTTACGCCTTCAGCAGCAAGCGACTCTAAATCGCTATCGATTTCTTTGGCTTCGATTTCCGCTTCATCGGGATTAAAGAACTCGTCATCTTCAAAGATGTCGTCATTAAAACTATCCGGATTCATCGCTTTTAACTGCTCTTCATCGACTTCAAGATCGTCAAGTTCAGGACCATCGCTGTCTTCGGCGATTACGTCGATCCCTTTGCTTTTAAAATAAGCCAAGAGCATCTGAATCTCGTCCTCTTTCAAATCTAGATGGGCGACAGCTTCCAAAATGTCCTCTTGATTGATGTAACCGGAGCTTTTGCCTTTCTTTTCAAAGCGCTTTTTAATCTCGTCGAGACTTTCGCCTTGATCATCATCTTCATCGTCGATAATTGGTTCATTATCGAGTTTTTCTTCGAATTCGTCTAGTTCGTCATTCTTTGTTTCTTTTGCTTTCTTTTTCATTCTTTGCTACCTCCACTATTTATTTGTTGCTTTTTTAATTCATCTAAATTTTTGGCCGCTAATTGAGGATCGGCGCGATTGACGATATTTTCAACCTTTTCTTTTGCTTGTTTGCTTTCGATTGCCAGGCGATGACTTTCAAGCACTTCTTGAAATTCTTCGACATCATAATTGCTGTAGTCTTCTAATTCAAGACTGGCGATCGCTTGGATATAAGGTAAATTTTCGTTACTTTTGAGATTTAAATAATCTAAGACATCATTCATCGTGTAATCTTTCTTTTCGCTATAAAGATCCAAGACATAGTTTAAAATAACTGCGTAAGTATCATTTATAAAGTACCCTTGTTGTGTTTGAAAATATTCAAGAGCTGCGACATTATTCAAAATGTTATAGATCAATAGACGTTCGCTTCGTTCAAGACGCGTGATTCTTTTAGGCGTGGGTTTCTTGAAACTAACCGAGTTTTGATTGGGGCGATCTTGTTTATCACGCTCTTTATTAATTCTTGATAAAATATTTTGATAATTCAAATCGACTAATTTAGAAACCTTGGAGATAAATATTTCCAATTTGGCCGGATCTTCGATGTCAGCGACATACTTTGTCACTTTGTCGACATAATCAAGCCGTCCTTCATCGCTTTTCAAATCGATTCTTTTGGCGTAATATTGCAAGATAAAATCGTATTTATTTACTAGACGCGTAGTAAACTTCTTCAAGTTTTCAGCGCCGAATTGCTTTAAGATTTCATCAGGGTCTAAAAGACAATCGCGATAATCGACAATCGCATACGGAATCTTTAACTTGTCGAGCGTCGAGCACATATTTAACGTTCCTTTTCGCCCGGCATCATCACCATCCAATAATATTCTAACCTCGACTTGAAGCATCTTTAATAGTCGCGCATGATATTCAGTAAAAGCCGTTCCCATCAAAGCGACAGAGGCTTTGATCCCGACACGATAAAGCGCAAAGACATCCATAAAGCCTTCCACGACGTAAACGGCCCCTTCGCGTTTAGCATAAGTTTTAGCGTTTTGATAATTGTAAAGAACGTAAGATTTATTGAACACTGGGGAATTGATGGAATTGACGTACTTAGCCTCACCATTTTTTTCGATGATACGTCCTGAAAAACCCACAACTTCGTTATACTCATTAAAAATCGGAAACATCAAACGACCTTGAAAACGATCGATGAAATTGCCGGCTCCTTCTCGAATTAATAACCCAGCACGATCAAGCACGTCGACGCGATGATTTTTGGCCCGCAACATCTTGATATTGATTCCGCCTTCAAAGCAGTATCCGAGTTTGAAGAAATCGATCATCTCTTGGTCAATCTCGCGATTTTTTAAATATTCTAAAGCTTTTTCGCCATTTTGCGATTTTAAGGCATATTGAAAATTTGACGCAGCATCATTAAGCGCAGCAAGAATTTCACGAACATCATCGCTTACTTGACGCGCCGATTCTTCTAAAGATTTATCGTGAAAGCCGATAAGCGAAGCGACTTTCTTTACCGCTTCGACAAAAGATATTTTTTCATACTCTTGGACGAAAGTGAAAACATTACCACCGGCGCCACAAGAAAAACATTTGTAAATTTGTTTGCTCTTTGAAATCATTAACGAAGGATTTTTATCAGCATGAAAAGGACATATCGCCGTGTAACTATTCCCTTTTTTAATGACATTGATATAAGTGGAAATAATGTTGACGATATCGGCTTGTTTTCTGATTTCTTCGATAACATTTAAAGGAATCATTCTCTCTCCTTATCTTAAAAAGACACGCGTTTTTTAAGGTAGTCTTTAATTTCTTCGATTTTTATCCGTTCTTGAAGCATCGTATCACGATCTCTTATCGTCACACAGCCGTCATTTATAGAATCGAAATCGACAGTAATGCAATATGGTGTTCCAATCGCATCTTGACGACGATATCGTTTGCCGATTGAACCCGTTTCATCATATGTGCAAGAAAAATCTTTGACTAGATCGTTTAAAAGATTTTCGGCTTGTTCTTTCAATTGCTTAGAAAGAGGCAATATCGCGGCTTTATAAGGGGCGACAAACGGATGTAAATGCATCACAACTCTTGTATCATTTTCAAGTTGTTCTTCTTTCATTGCATCACAAAGAAGCGTCAAAACCAAACGATCGACTCCAAGCGCAGGTTCGACACAATATGGAACAAAATTTTCTTTGGTAAGTGGGTCAGTATAACTTAAATTTTCCGAAGAATATTCCATATGACGTTTTAAATCATAATCGGTACGGTCAGCAATCCCCCATAATTCACCCCAACCAAACGGAAAACGATATTCAATATCGGTCGTCGCTTTCGAATAGAAGGCTAGCGCCGCTTTTTCATGATCGCGATATCGTAAATTTTCACGATTGATTCCAAGCGAAATCAAGAAATCGTAACAATATTTTTTCCAATACTCAAACCACTTCAAATCCTCTCCCGGTTTGCAGAAAAATTCCATTTCCATCTGTTCAAATTCGCGAGTTCTGAAGATAAAATTGCCAGGAGTAATCTCATTTCGGAACGATTTTCCGATATCGCAAAGTCCTAACGGCAATCTTTTGCGCGTCGAACGCACGACATTAGCAAAATTTACAAACAGCCCTTGCGCGGTTTCAGGACGAAGATAAACTTCGGATTTTTGGTCTTCAGTAACCCCGATATGGGTCTTAAACATCATTTGAAATTGTCTAATGTCCGTGAACGAGGAGTTACCGCATCGCGGACATTTAATATTGTGTTCGCGAATGTAGTCCATCATCATTTCGTTAGTCCATCCGGCGACTTTAACGTCACTTTGACTTTCGATAAGATCATCGGCACGATGACGAGTCTTGCACGATTTACAATCGATTAGCGGATCGGAAAAGTTTCCGATATGACCGGTGGCTTCCCACACTTTGGAATTCATGATTATCGCCGGATCAAGACCGACATTCATCGGTTGTTCCTGAACAAATTTTTTCCACCAAGCAGCTTTGACGTTGTTTTTGAAAAGCACGCCTAGAGGACCATAATCCCAAGAGTTGCTTAAGCCACCATAGATCTGTGATCCTGGATAAATGAAACCTTGCACTTGCAAATGCGAGACGATTTCTTCAAATTTAAATTCACTCATATTTGTACCCTCAACTAAAAAATGTCATAACTAATAACATTATGGCATTATATGTAAATGAAAAATGTTTGTCAACCTATTATAAGTGTATTTAGCATACTTCGAGGAATAATTCGATTCCTTTTAACTCATCACACTCGAATCGTGAAATCAAATAGTGATGAAATTCATGAATAAGACGCAAAGCGATGGTTTTTGTAATCACGTGATAAGTCAATTTCGTGTCATCTACTAAAAAACTATATCGATAACTTTTTAAATATTCGCTAGTTTCTTTTGCTTTTTTGGCACAATGGGCACAAAGATAACCACCTTCATTATAATCAACGGCCACGATATTCGTCTTACTGCCACATATAACACACTCGTTGTACTCTAATCCATATCCGGAAAATAAAATCACTTTAGCCATCATAATCACCACCAAAGTCAAAGGATCAAATCCCTCTTCGAGGGCGATTAAAAAGCGACTTAGATATCGATAAATTCTTCCATCATCCTCGTCGATAAAGCGTAAGATCATCTCATTTATCGCTTGGGTGGCTGTCATTTTGACGATATCGTCATACAAGCAAAAATAATTTTTAAGACAGGTTCCTTCTTTAAGCGTCAGTTTTTGATTTTGAATTCCTAAAGTAAAAACACTTTGGTTTAAAAGTAGACAACTTGCGTAATTCTTGGCATTCGGTTTATTAAGACCATAAGCGGTAAAAGTTTTTCTTCCTTCCGCGGTTAAAATATTGATGATTTCAGCTCCATTACGATAAGGAACACGTTTTAAAACTATTCCTTCAAGCTCTGTATAATTCATCGTTTATATCCTAATTCTTTTAAGAATTGTTCGGAATCTCGCCACTTCTTTGCAACTTTTACATAGGTTGTAAGAAGAACTTTCGTTTTAACGATCTTTTCGATGTCTTTTCGCGCCTCTTCACCGATTTTTTTAATCATTTGTCCGCCTTTTCCAATCAAGATTCCTTTGTGCGTATCGCGTTCTACGATTATTAAAGCTTCGATTCTTAACGTGTCGTTGACCTTTTTCATCCGTTCGATAAACACCGCGGAGGAATGCGGTACTTCTTCATGGGTGTAAGTCAAAATTTTTTCGCGAATTATTTCGCCGATTAAAAACGAAAGCGGGTGATCAGACTTGACATTTTGATCATAATAACGAATCCCATCTTTCAAGGTGGATTTAACTTCATTTAATAGACCATCGAGATTAAAGCCGTCCAAGGCGGAAATTTCAAGCATCTTGGCTTCTGGAAAAATAGAAGCATACTCTTTTTTAAGTTTTTCCATTAAGTTGATGTTAGTGAGGTCGATTTTGTTAAAAACGATAAATAACGGCGCCTCGACATTTTTCAAACGATCTTTGATAAGCGGATCTTCGCTAGCGTTGAACCCTTTAGAAGCATCGACTAAAAGAATCACTGCATCCACCCCTTCAAGAGCCCCACGAATCTGCTGATTCATGTAGCGATCAAGCTGCCGTCGGCTTCGTAAAACTCCCGGGGTATCGATAAAAATTATCTGCGAGTCTTCGTCGTTATATATTCCTTGAATCGCATCCCGCGTCGTTTGAACTTTAGGGGTCGCGATCGATATTTTTTCATTGACTAAGGCATTGATTAAAGTTGATTTTCCGGCATTTGTCTTCCCGACAATAGCCACAAATCCCGATTTCATCAAAGGTTCTCCTCATCAAAAGCGTAAGGTAATAATTCTTTAATCGTGGTGTTAAGAGAATCTCCATTTGAGGTTTCAATGTAAATCGGAGCGTCCAAAGGAAAAAGTTCTTCTAGCACTTGACGACACGCGCCGCATGGCGTCACTAATTTATCGCTAGTTGCATATAGCGCTAAAGCGCAGATATCTTCCTTCTTATAACCTTGAAGATAAGTCGCATAAAGCGCATTCCGTTCCGCACACATCGAAAGACCATAACTGGCATTTTCGATATTGGCACCAAGAATCACTTTGCCGTCTTTTAAGGCAATCGCCGCGCCGACTGCAAAATGCGAATAAGGGCTATACGATAATTTTTGTGCTTCTTTGGCTTTTTCGATTAATAACTTTGAATCCATATTACTACCTCTTTATAAATCTAAAGGATCTAAAATTTGATCCTGTAAATCAAACATCACTTTTTCATCTGCCGCATTCATGTGATCGTAACCTAAAAGATGGAGGACTCCGTGGACGAAAAGAAAGGACATCTCGCGTCTAAAACTATGATGATATTCTTCAGCTTGACTTTGGGCGCGCTTGACGCAGATGAAAATTTCTCCTAAATCGCGCGGCAAAGAAAGATCTTTAACGATTTTTATTTCATCAGCGACCTCATCTTCAAAAGCAAACGAAATGACGTCAGTCACGCGATCGATTTGGCGATAAGTTCGATTGATTTCTTGAATCGTCGCTTCCGACACTAAATTAACCTCAAGAATAAAAGTTCCTTGAAGGTTTAAAAAATCGCATATTCTTTCAAAAAGGAAACGATAATGCGCTTCGTAATTATCGAGCTCTTCCATCACATCGTTTACAAAGGTTAATTCTAAATCCATTTTTTACCTCGCGTACTTTGATTATATACCTAAGTACGCTTTTTTGCCACTACTCATTTGACGTAAAACATATAAATTGAATTTTCCAATTTCTCACGAGTTCCTTTTAAAGCAAAAATATAACCGCTTAAAAAATCAATGATCCGATACCGATCTTTGATGACTAATGAAGAGACGTTGACGATCACCGGATGATGGCGTTCAATGACACTTGTAATTTGGTCTACTTCATCAAAAGACGTCGGAAAAAATACCTGAGGCGGAATCTTATGATATGAATAAAAAGGGCTCCCGTTTTTTACGCCCTTTTTATCTGTTTTTAATGCATCTTTGATTTTTTCTAACATAAGTTCCTCCCCGTTTTTTCAAATCACAAATTTTTTCAAAAATTCCAAGGCACTTTTTTCAAGACGTGACACCTGGGCTTGTGAAATATTAAATTCGCTCGCTATTTCGATTTGCGACCGACCTTCAAAATAGCGTTTTTGAATGATTTGTCGTTCCATATCGTTGAGCTTTGTAATTCCATCTTTGAGCGACAAATTGGTAATAAATTTTTTATCGCTATCCGCTTCTGTCGGGATCACATCGAAAAGTTCGAGCGACTCGTTGAAGTCATTGTATAACGGCTCGCTTAAAGAAATGATCGGATTAGTCGCTTCCAAGGATTCGATGATTTTATATGGTTCTACATTGAACTTTGCCGCCAGTTCTTCGATTTCAATGCTTTTCCCGTATTCGTTTAAATATCGTTCTTTTTCTTTGAGACTTTTGTAGGCCAAGTCTTTTATTTGTCTTGAAACTCTTAAAAATGAGTTATCCCGTAGATAACGTCTTATCTCTCCTTCAATCATCGGAACCGCGTACGTTGAAAAGCGCACATCTTGACTAAGATCAAAATTATCGATTGCTTTTAATAAACCTATTGTTCCAATTTGAAATAAATCATCAAGATTTTCATTTCTTTTTTGAAACTTATTGACTACCGATAATACTAATTTCAAGTTCCCCGTCACCAATGTATCCTTCAGTTCTCGTTCCCCATCCTGATACCTTTTAAGTAGCTGGAGTGTTTCATTGCCACTTAAGGCTTGTAAGCGTGAAGTGTCAACTCCAGTAATTGTGACTTTGTATTGGGCCAAGTAATATTTCTCCTTCGCCCATTAATTTGTCCGATTTTTATTTTTTTAAACTAACTTTTAATTTTTTGAGAATTCGTTTTTCAAGTCGCGAAATATAGGATTGTGAAATTCCTAAAGTTTCGGCCGTCTCTTTTTGCGTCATCTCTTCGCGACCATTTAAACCAAAGCGCATCTCAAGAATTTCTTGTTCCCGCGGTTTTAAAGTTTTGATCGCCTCTAAAAGTTCATTGCGCTTCTCGTCGTTATCGATATCATCGATAATTTTCATTTCATTTTCACTCAGCACATCGCTTAAAAGCAACTCATTACCATCATAATCGCACTTAAGTGGTTCATCGAGTGACACCTCATTGCGGGTTCTAGCTTTTTTTCTTAAGTGCATTAAAATTTCATTTTCGATGCAACGCGAAGCATATGTTGCTAATTTGATGTTTTTATCCGTTTTAAAAGTATTGATGGCTTTAATTAATCCTAAAGTTCCGATAGAAACCAGATCTTCAAGATTGGTGATATTAGTCTCATATCGTTTGGCTACATAAACCACGAGCCGCAAATTGTGCTCGATCAATTTATTGCGAGCTTCTAAATCACCTTTTAAAAACAAATTGATATATCGTTCTTCATCTTGTGGATCAAGGGGCGGTGGCAAAACCTCTTTTCCATTTACATAATAAACACTTCTACCGCCGAAAAGGCGATTGATAAGACGTTTTAAATGATTAAACATAAATCCTCCTAATGTAAAAAGGCGTTGAGCAAACAATCGCAACCATTAAAATCAGCGACTTGATCCGCTAAAACGACATAGACAAAGTACGATTCGGCACCATCATTCAAATCCAAAAGAGCTTTGAATCCATCATATTGATGATGACTGTCGACAGTTTGTACTTCGATCTTTTCCGTCTTGGAGTCAACGCCATAAGGCCACCGATTTTTTGCGATAAAAATCACTGGTGTATTGAGATATTTTAAAGTATTGCCAGTATCGAAATATGAACTCAAAACTAAATGATGATTTTTATAAGTGATCATACATTGAGTCTTGTAATTGTTTAAATGGTATAGTTTATCGACAAAAGTCGCCGCCAAAAGCAATGAAAGCGCAAATATCGGAATCAATAACATTTTTACCATTGCTGTCGGTTCTAAAATCGTGACAATGCCACGATAAATCGTGATATTTGAGTCGAGCATAAAAAGAAAAAAACCCAGTCCGTAATAGCACAATAAATATAACACCGAAGCGTGAAACCACTTTTTCTTGTAGATGATCATCATCATTGTTAAAAGAAAAAATGCCAATATCAAATACCCAATTATTTCATTTAAATAATGTGTGTATACACTAATCGTTTGTCCAAATATTAAGATGCATAAAACCCCCTTTTTAGCTCGGTAAGTGGCGACGATTTTCACAAAAAATAAACTTACCATCGATAACGTTAAATTCGATAACATCGTTAAGTCAAAATAGATGTTCATCTTTCATCACCACCGTGATTTTAACGCAAAAAAAATGCGAACTATGTCGCATTTTAATGTTTGTCGTTTATTATTTTATTTCGTCGTTGAGGAAGAAAGGAATTATGCTATCTTCGGTGTTGGTTGAGGCATCGTTTTCTTCACTTGAAGGAGTCGGTTCCTCTTCCATATCTTTACGTGTTCGTAACGGCGGTTGCTTTACGGCCGCTTCATAATCGTAATCTTCATCAAATTCAGTAGCGATAACCGAAATCAGCATTTGGTCGTTGAGTTCCGGATTTTGCTGTACCCCAAAGATAATGTTGACATTAATTCCGGCGGCTTCGGTAATGTAACTCACCGCATCTTGAGCTTCATCAAGGGTTACACCGTTTCCTCCGGTGATATTGATAATGGCTGAATGTGCTCCTTTAATGGAAGCTTCTAAAAGCGGAGAAGCAATCGCATTTGTCGCCGCTTCCATCGCTTTATGCTCTCCAGAACCGATTCCAAATCCGATTAAGGCGACACCTTTATCTTTCAAAGTAGTTCTTACATCAGCAAAGTCAAGGTTGATTAATCCTGGAAGAATGATAAGATCGGTTATCGTTTTCACCGATTGCGCCAAAACGGCATCGGAAGTTGCAAAGGCTTCAGCGATTGGTCGGTTTCCATTGATCATCATCAATTTATCATTGGATACGATGATAATCGAATCGACGTTTTTCTTAAGTTCGCCGATACCTTCAACGGCGCGAACTTTACGGGAATTGCCTTCAAATCCAAAAGGACGAGTGACAATAGCGACTGTCAAACATCCGGCATCTTTAGCAACTTTAGCGATTACAGGAGCCGCGCCGGTTCCAGTACCACCACCCATTCCAGCGGCGATAAAAACCATATCGGCATTGTTTACGATTTCCTTAATGTCTTCGATGCTATCTTCAGCCGCGGCGCGACCGATAGCAGGATCGCCACCGGCGCCTAAGCCTTTAGTAATATTTTTACCTAAGACTAACTTTTTTTCAGCTTTAGAGGTTGCGAGTGCTTGAGCATCGGTATTACAGACCCAAAACTCAACGCTTCTAATCTGTTCTTCTATCATTTGATTGACCGCGTTA
This sequence comes from uncultured Bacilli bacterium, assembly GCA_947627505.1. Taxonomy (GTDB): domain Bacteria; phylum Bacillota_I; class Bacilli_A; order RFN20; family CAG-449; genus CANQAG01. The sequence goes on from CANQWG010000002.1 coordinate 23,802, forward strand.
TTACCGGCACCACCGACACCGATCACAACGATTTTTGCATATGATTCAAATGCGTCAAAATTAAAGTTCTCCATATTTTTCCTCCATTTTATAATTCATCATTAAAATTAAAATCAACACGTGGTAATTCTTTTTCCTCGTCGACGCGAGAAATCGTGTTTTGCATAATATCTACATCTTCATCGATAAGGTGCACGTCACCATACTTGATAATTCCAAGGCAATTGAGATACGCTTTGTCGCGAGTTCCAATTGTTGTAATTCGATAATCGATGACCTCGAGTCCCAATTGTTGTTTAATGAAAGATTCTAAACCTTTAAGTTTTGCAAAACCGCCTGAAATCACCAAAGGATATCGTTCATTGTTCCACTTTGTGAGAATTCTCTTTATCGGTTCAACAAGCGAACAATTCAACGTATGTTCAAGCACAGTTTTCAGTTCATCAACTTGATGATTTTTGACTATTTCCACTTTATATTTAGGTCCAGAGTCAAGTCCATAGCGGTTTAATAATTCGCTAGCGGTACTATAAGGACATGAAAATGCATTTTGTATCTCTACGATGATATCTTCTCCCCCGAAGCGAAAACAATCGTTTTTAGTAATGATTTCTCGTGAATTAATAAGTGTCAAAGTTGAAATTTTAGCGCCGATATTTAAAAGATAGTAAGACGATGGAATCGATTGCATTCCTTCTAAATAGAGCGCTGAAGCATACGGTGCCACCACAAAGTGACGAATTTTAACACCTACTCTATCCAACACCTTGCGATATCCGTTGACGACTTGCTTGCTCATCACATAAATCATCGCCTTCACGAGCAATGAAACGGAATATTTTCCAAGTGGCGGACGAATGGAAATTTCCTTCGTATCAAGAATATATTGGTATGGAACAATATCGACAATTTCAAGGCTTTCGCTAAATTGTGTCTTGCTAAGTTGATTGAGCGCATTGTTGATATCGATCTGCGCGATTTCTTTTTTCGGTGAAATAATCATTGTTGACACTTCATTTTTGACAAAATTCATATAAATCGGTGGCAAGCATAAAATCACTTCATCGATTTTGATCCCTAGAGCTTCATTAGCTTCGGAAACCAATTTTTTAATTGCACTGCTCACGCTATTTTCATCTTCGATTTGACCATTGGAAACACCATCAATATCGCTTTCAAGCGCATGTAAAATGTGGACTGTGCCATCGAGAACAAATCCGACAACTAATCTAGCAATTTTAGAAGTGATTTCCAAGGCGACATAACGATTATTGTTATTCATTATCAATTCTCCTCTTTCCATTCGACACATTTTCTTCGTGAATCACTGAAGGTTCCACAAACAAAAGAATACACATCTTTTTCTTCGTCATCAATCGTTTCTTTCAACGTTGCTTGTGCTTCACTAGTAGCGTTATTAAATAAAGTTACAATAGTATCATACGCCAAATAAATAGAGATTTCATCATCTGTCGCATCATATGGATCAAAAGTTACTTTGATAAGCGGTTGGTTTCCAAATAGCGAAAAGTAAAAGGAAAATAAATTTTTGGAATCTTTGAAAATATTGAGATATTTTAATTTTTCATAACTTGCGGTAGCTCTAGTCAAATACGATTTTTCGATAAGATTGATAATTGTTTTCTTGTCGTCATCTTGAGGAAAATAAATCAATTTTGGAAGAGAAGAATTCATTATCAAAAAATCTTTAACCAATTCATTGTCATAAAGTTCCTCATGAGCTTCGCCATCATTGAAATAAACGATATTATTGTAGTACGCTCCAGGCGCCAACTCTTTGACTTCAATAGTTAACGAAAGCGGATTAATCGATACTTTAGTATGATTTCCAGGAAAAAGAGGATGATTGTCAATCAAATCTTTAATATTTTTTTCATCGATAAAATATAGTGAATCTTGACGAGATAAATGGGCAATTTCAAGAATCTTATCACTATCGTAATTGACGTTTCCCCTCAAAGTGTAATTACTGACACGAGCAAATGGTGAGATAAAATAAACGATAATAAGCAAGTAAATGAAAGTGATAAAACCACACTTGACAAAAAAGCGATTTCTCTTTTTGCGGTTGTAAAGTTTTAATTGCTCTTCAAATGGAATCTTTTCAGTTTCCATCGTCATTCACCTAACTTTCCAAAATGATAATCTCCAATTTAGGAATAATATCTAAATAATTATATAATAATTTAGAACATCTTTCAATTAACACTAAGATATTTCGGAAAGAATTATGACCATAAACCTCGATAAAATTTGCGTGTTTTAAGGAAATTCGCGCCGTCTCATTTTGAAAGTTTTTGGCACCCAATCGCTCTAATAATTGTCCAATCGAGATTCCTTGAGGATTTGTAAAAGTCGAACCTAAGGTTCTAATTCCATGCGGCTGCACTTTCAAACGCTGACGATGGGCGGTTAAATAACTTGCTTTAAGTGCATCGGATGACACGATAATTTTTTTAAAATAGACTTTAACAATCAGTAATTGTTTACTCTTAAAAATAGAACTGCGATAAGTAAACAAGGCCTTATCATGTGAAATAATGACGATTTCTCCCCTACGATTCAAAGCCACCACTTTTTCTACTATATCTCCGATTGACTCAAAAAAACAACCGCAGTTGTTGACGATAGATCCTCCGATTAAACCTGGAATATCACCAAGTTTTTCGATTCCGCCATATCCCTTTTCAATCATATAACGGACAAGATGTGGCAATGTGACACCACTATCGACAATCAACGTATCTTTTTTATCGACGATCTGGCTTCTGGTAAACTTTAAGTAATATTTATCGCTATAATCAAAGGCGAATAACATTTTCGACGTGTTTCCTAAATAGATAAAATCCTTATCTTGATGCGTCTTAAGATATTGCTTGACTTCTAAAAGATTATCACTTTCAAGATACTTTTTAACGATACCGCCGATTTTGATATAACTTTTTTCGGCGATGCAATAATGGTCTTTTTCAATCATATTTTTCAATTAACTGTACGATATCTTCGCATGATGTAGATTTTTTTATTTCTCTTTGTACGTTTTTCATCATTTCTTTGATTTTTTCATCTTCAATCACCCGGACGATTTCACTTTTTAAAAGATAAGGATTTAATTGTGTTTCTTGCATTTCAACGCATCCTCCCTTTAATGCAAGATACGAAGCATTCAAATGCTGATGATTATGCTTTACATACGGCGAAGGAATTAAAATTAACGGACGTCCAAATTCGATAACTTCAGCGATCGAACTGCCTCCGGCGCGCATTATGATCAATTCATGGGTTGCAAAAAGTTCATCCATTTTACCATAGGAAATGATAGTTACATTGGCGCTTTTTTTCATTTTTTTGGCTTTTTCATAATATTTAGTGCCACTGATAATCGTAATTTGATATTGAGACAGTAACAAAGCAGTATTGATAGCTAATTCCAATAAAGTCGTCGAACCAAGGGAACCACTTACAAAAAGAATCGTTTTCTTTTTGGGGATTTCCGTCGTCCTTTTCATGAGATAACCCGATGGATTTCCAAGATAATGAACCTTTAATTTTTTCGGTTTTTTCTCTAACTTTGATTCATCGAAAGAAAATATCAAGTCATCGGCTCGTTTTAAAGAAAACTTTAAAGCATCGCCAAGCGGGACATTTTGCTCGTGAAGAATCAATCGTTTCCCTTTTATTTTAGGCATACATGAAGCCACAAAAGTAATAAACCCGCCACATCCAACGATCACATCAAAATTTTCGATTAAGTTATTAAGTTTTCGAAATTCTTTGATTTCTAAAGGATAATGTTTTACGTCCTTAACAAAATTTTTAAATGATTTAGCGATTTCAAGGGCAATAAGATCCTCTTTAGCGATTAACTTTTCCTCGATTTCTCCTTTTATTCCCAAATATTTGACCAAATGTCCGTGCCTTTTTAATTCTGTTCCTAAAGCTATTGCCGGATTGATGTGTCCCCCTGAAGAGGAAGCACATAATAACACTCTACTCTTGTTCATTTTTATTCACCATTAATCCTAAAGAAAAAAGCAAAACACACAACGAAGAACCACCATAACTGATAAGCGGTAACGTAATTCCAGTCACCGGAAAAAGTGAAATCACGACCCCCAAATTGATGATCACTTGAATCATGAATAAGGCCAAAAGACCTAAACACATGTAGCATTTAAAAATATTTTTGGTGCTGAAAATCAATTTAAAAGCACAGAAAAACATCAACCCATACAATCCGATGACGATTAGTCCGCCGAAAAGACCAAACTCTTCCACGATGATAGCAAAAATAAAATCTGTCTGGGGTTCTGGCAAATAATAATGCTTTTGATAACTTTCCCCGATTCCTTGACCTAATAATCCTCCAGGTCCTATCGCGTATAAACTTTGAATGATTTGAAATCCCGAACCTAATGGGTCTTGAAACGGATCGATAAATGACATGATTCGTTCAAAACGATATGATGCCGAAAGTATTAAAATACACACGGCAAAGATGCCGGTAAACATGAAAATGACAAACCACTTTAACGGCATTCTTGAAGCGTAAATTTGCGCAAATAACGAAACCGCAAGAACCATGCATGTGCCAAAATCAGGTTGCAGCATAATTAATATAAATCCGATCGACGCAATCAATAAAGGAGGTAAAATTGTTTTGATTTTATCGCTTTGTTCATAAAATTTTTCAAGATACTTAGCAAAGAAAATAATCAGCGAAATTTTTAAAAATTCCGATGGTTGAAAAGAAAAACCGCCGAATCCAAGCCACGAAGCAGAACCGCCGCGAATTAATCCGACTCCAGGAATCAAAACTAAAATTAATAGCAAAAACGAAATGGCTAAAAAGTAATTGGCATATTTTTTTAAAAACGATGCGCTGATTTTACTACCAAGAAAAAAACCACCGATTCCCACACACGCGTAAAGTGCTTGCCGTTTTAGAAAATAAAACTGATCGCCATATTTAAACTGAGCCCATACTGAAGAGGCTTCATAAACCATAAAAACTCCAAAAATGGTTAAAAGCAATCCGGAAATGGTGAGTGCTTTACGATAAAAATTGCTATTCATAGTAAACTTTAACTAACTGGTTAAAGTGCTCACCCCTTTTCTTGTAGGAACTATATTGGTCGAAAGAACTACATCCCGGGGAGAATAAAATCGTCCCATGATTAAAACCAAGTTCTTGCAATCGTTCAAACACTTCGTCTAAATCATCGAACATCTCACCTTTTAAGTATTGCGAAAGAAGTCTTTGATCGCGGCCGTAGATAAAAATTTTGTCATCATCGTTGAATTTTAAATTTTCGATACCGCCGGATTTATAAATTCCTCCGACAATAATCGCTCGCGGTCCTTTTGTAAAAGTGTTTATCGCGGCCTTTAAAGCATCGCAAGATGTCGATTTTGAATCATTGACAATCGTTAAAGCATCGCTTTGATAAACAATTTCTTCGCGAAACGGAACCGGAATAAATGCTTTTAAACCTTTTTCAATATTTTGATAAGTTATACCAAGCGCTAACGCACATTTAATGGCTTTTATAATGTGCTTGATATTGTGAGCGCCACGTAAAGCGATCATAGTAGCATCAATCGTATATTTTTCATCAATTATAAAATTTGTACCATTAAATATAACCCGTGATTTCTCTTCATTCGGAAGAGTTTCAAAACCCATATCCTCAAGACCGATTATTTGCGATCTTTCAAGATTTAACATCGCTCTTTTTTTCGATGCCCGATAATATGCATAACTCACTACACTATCTAGATGATTCGGCGTGAGATTGGTATATATTAAAATTGTCGGTCTAAATTGATAAATATCTTCTAATTGAAATGATGACACTTCGACGATAAAAATTTCAGTATCCTTATTTTCAATTAGAGCTTCACAAAGTGGTGTGCCGATATTGCCGCATACTGTGGTTTGATAAGTGGTTTTTAAAATCGATTCAAGTAGCTTTACGAGAGTCGTTTTCCCATTAGTGCCACTAACGGCAATCAATTTTTGATTTTTTAAATAACGAAATCCCAATTCTATCTCAGAAATCACTTCACGCGACAAAAGACGGCAGATTTCATAAATCTCATCGGTGGCTTTTATACCCGGCGAACGAACGCATAGATCAAATAATGGCAATTCATCTTTTAATCGCCGTTTATCATAATATTCAACTCCTGGCAAAGTAATCTTCTCTTCATCGTAAACTGCGATTTCGTTTCCGTTTTTTAATAATTCGTATGCTGCCTTTCCACTCTTTTTAAATCCCAAAATCAACACTTTCATAGTCCCACTCCAATCATTAAAGCGACAAACGATAGCACTAATGCCAAAAGCGTGAAAACCATGACAACTTTCCACTCGGCCACTCCCTTCATTTCAAAATGATGATGAAGAGGTGCCATTAAAAAAACACGCTTATGTGTCATTTTAAAATATGCGACTTGAATGATTACACTCAACGTTTCAATCACAAAAAGCGCTCCAACTACAATAAGACTTCCCTCGGCTTTTAAAACGATGGCGATTATTGCTAAAACTCCGCCTAGCATCAAAGAACCACAATCGCCCATAAAAATTTTGGCAGGATGCAGATTTAATGGCGCAAAACCGACAAGAGCGCCAAATAAAGCGCATAACAGAAAGCTAACATCATATTGTTCACGCACTAAGGCGATAGTCACAAATGGCATAAGAGCGATGATCATCAGTAAAGTCGCTAAGCCATCAAGACCATCAGAGAGATTTACCGCGTTACCGCTTCCTACAATCATTAATGGAAAAAGAAAAATAAACAACACTCCGATGTCGATAATAATCTTTGGAAATGCCAAATGAAAATACCAAGTGGTACTATCGCTATATCCTAAAAAAATGAGAATCAAAAAAGCGATAAGTAATTCTAAAAGGAAACGAATCGAAGCCGGCATTCCTTTTGAATCATGGTAGTGTACCTTACGATAATCGTCAATTAAGCCAATTAAAAAATAAGATGCCATCACCAAAATAATTGCTTGAACATCGCGCAACAAAAAACTCGATGGAGATATTAAAACGAGCGATAAAAAAGTAGCGACGATCATTCCGATACCACCCATTGTCGGAGTCTTATTCTTTAGTTGATGAGTGCTTACAATATCTTCGCGTATCGCTTGATATAGTGATTCTTTTTTGGCTTTTTTTATTATAAATTTATTGATAATATTTGAAACTACGATGCTTATCAACAATATTAAAGCGCATTTTATAACGACGACTTGCCGGAAATCCATGATTCAACCTCCTTATAGTCACTATATGGCACTTTGCGATTTCCGATGATTGAATAATTTTCATCTCCTTTGCCAAGGATTACCACCAACTCATCGGCGGACGCATGATCTAAGGCGTATTTAATCGCCGTTTTACGATTATGGATGATGATGAAAGAATCTTGATGACCAGCGACAATATCGTCGATGATTTTTTGCGGGTCTTCATTACGAGGATTATCATCCGTTACGATTCTTTTATCGGCATATTCAAGCGCTAAATTTCCATATCGTTTTCGCTTCGTGGTGTCGCGTTCTCCACCCGCGCCAAAGATCACGGTCATTTTTCCTTGATGAATCTTCTTTAAGCAACTTAGTATCGTTTTAAAACTACTTTCCGTATGAGCGTAATCGATGATGATGTATGGCTTTTGATAAACGAGATCCATACGTCCTTTTATCGGTTTTAAGTTACTGACACATTGCCTAATATTTATAAAATTTTCACTTTGTAAAAATGCGATTAATAGCGAGATATTGACTATCGATATCGCTGATAGTTTAGTTTTATATCTACAATTTTGAAAATTGAATTCAGTCAGTGAAAGGCTCGATGAAATAACATTCGGTAATGGTACTTTTATACCATTCAATTCCTTTTTTAATGCTTGAGAATAAAACAATTTGCCATGTGGGTTACTGCTTATAAAATCTAGCTTTGCCTGATGGTACGCTTCGATTGTTTGGTGATAATCAAGATGATCGCTTTCTAGATTCGTTAAAAATATTGTATCAAAACGTATGCCGTTTACACGTTCTTCTTTGTACGCGATCGAACTCACTTCCATCACTAAATATCGGTCATGACGTTTGACGGCTTCATTGAAAAAATATGCGATTTTTGACGCGCGTGGTGTCGTTAAATCACTCATAAACGTTTTTTCGTCGTATCGTACAGTAGAAATTAGCGCCACCTTTTTTTTATAAAATTCCAAGGCTTCGACTAGTAAATGAGCCAGACTGGTTTTTCCGTTTGTACCGGTTATCGCAATGAGATGCAATTCACTTAAATCGAGATGATAAAAATAAGCGCAAATATCAAAGACTCTTTTTTTTAGATCTTTGACATAAATGGTACCTCGTATTTTTTGATCGGCAAGAATCAAGGGACACCGACTTTTTTTGGCCTCTTTTACCTGCTGTTTAGTCGTGTAATGGTGGCCATTAATGGCTAAAAAGCAAGTGGTTTGATCGACAGATGATAAATCTTCTTCGATTTTTTCGATTTCGCGTGAATCGTCGCTTATTACTCCAATGAAAGCTAAAATATCTTTAATTTTCATTTTATTCACCGCCTAGCATAATCACGACTTTAGAACCAATAGGAATCATTTCGCCGACGCGCGGCAATTGATCGATTACTTTATTTCCCGATCCGACAAAAACAAAAGTGAAGTCACGCGATTTAACCTCTTTTTTATCTTTACCGATAAAATTTGGGACTTGCGCCGTCTTAGTATCCATCCATGTGTATTCACGTTCGATGCCCTCATAATTTTTTTCTACACCGAGTGTCTTTAAACAATCTTCAATAATTCTTCCGATAATCGGACCGACGGTTGTTCCACCGTACTGTACGGCGTTATGCGCATTCTTGATTGAAAAATAGCAAACCAAGCGTGGATCGTTCATCGGGGCTCCGGCGATAAAAGAAAGGATGTATTTCCCATCGACATAGGCGCCGTTTTCAGCAATTTGAGCCGTTCCTGTTTTACCTCCGACACGATAACCTTCAACGTATGCTTTACGTCCTGATCCACGAGAAACCACCGATTCCAAGGCTCGACGCATCGTCTTTGACGTTTCTTCACTGATCACTTGACGTACAACTGTTGGAGTAACTTCATAGACTCTTTCCATCAATGAAGACGAAAGAAGCGATTTACAAACATGCGGTTTAAAAAGATAACCACCATTAATTACAGCGCTGAATGCTGTCACTAACTGCATCGCGGTGACTGAAATACCTTGGCCAAAAGCGGTAGTCGCTTGTTCTAATTCGTTAAAATTATCATATGAAAACATAATTCCTTTATTTTCCCCTTGGATATCGACCCCGGTCTTTTGATTAAATCCAAAATCTTTGACGTATTGATATAATTTATCTTTTCCTAACATTCTTGCAATTTGAACAAATCCAGGGTTAGAAGAATTCTCCAACACCTCAAGATAAGTCTGCAATCCATGTCCGCCTTTTTTCCATGAATTGATGCGGGTACCCGCCACAATTTCGTATCCCTTATCATAGTAAGTATCATTATCGATATCGATTAAATTTTCATTGATTGCCGAAGCAAATGTGATCGCCTTAAAGGTAGAACCTGGTTCAAAAGAATTATAGACCGGCAATAATCGATTGTAGATAGTCTGATCATAATCTTGATAGCGATTGTTATCGTAAGTCGGTCGATTGCCGATCGCAAGAATTTCACCATTATTGGGATCCATAATAATTCCTACAACTTCATCGGCGTTGTATTGTAAGTATGCATTTTCCATTTCCCGTTCGAGAATATTTTGCAACCTTAAATCGATGGTTAGTTCTAAACTCATTCCTTGACTGGGTGCGATGATTTCACTTTGGGTGTTGGGGAAAAGACCGCCTTTGGCATCCATATAATAATTTAACGAACCCTTTTTCCCGGTTAAATAGTTATCATAATAACTTTCAAGTCCCGCAAAACCAATATTGTCAATCCCCACAAATCCAATTAATGAAGCCATATATTCTTTATACGGATAGGTGCGAAGATTGTCCTGAACTAAATAAATACCATCAAGTGAAAGCTTTTCAATCTGTTCGGATTGTCCATAAGTCAATTTTCTTCCATAAGGATGGAAGGAAACTATCGAAGCCTTTTTATTGAGTTTTTCAAAAATTATCTCTTGATCGACTCCAAGAATACTTGCAAGATTAGCGCTAGCCTGCACTTTATCTTTAACTTGATAAGGAATCGCATAAAGCGATAATGTCGGTTCGTTAGTGGCCAATAATTCTCCATTCCGATCGATAATATAACCACGAGGAGCATAAAGCGGAAAAGACCTTTGCCACAATTCAGAAGCTAAAGTTACCAATTCTTGATGCATAAATATCGTGTTATAAGTCAATTTAAAAACTATCGAAGCCACCAACAAAACCGTGATAACCGCGATAGTTCTGATTCTTTTAATAAGCATTAACGGGAGCATTTTAATCACCGTTAAATGATATTATCTTTATTTTTCTATTATGACCTCATCGACTTTAAAATTTAAGCCGTAACGATCTTTTTTCCATTTACCGATCAGCTTAAACTGTTCACCTTTAATTTTCGGAAGCAAAGAAAAACCGATAAAACTTGTCATGCTATTGATCTTTCCGCGAATATGATTTTCTTTAAATGGATAGATTTCATTTTTAGAAAGGTTAATTGAGAAAAAAGGCTCTTCAAATCCGTTTCCAAATGGATGTAAGCTTTCTAAAATCGCAAAATTCTCATCGTTAAAATCATCTTTTTCCATCGTAACGATCGCTTTTTTAGGTAAGCTCCACGTTTTATCGCGGATATACTCGTTGACACTGGCGATAAATGAAGGTAGATTTTCGCGCTTTAACGTCAATCCTCCCGCGCATGCATGACCACCATAACGTTCTAATAGTGGCGCTGTGGCACTGAAAATATCAATTAACGAGATACCTTCGTATGAACGTGCCGATCCGATTAAAAATTCTGGATTTTTACTATCACTAGTTAGTATTATACATGGTTTTTGATATTCATTTTGAATTCTTGAAGCGATGACACCCACTAGTCCTTCTTGAATTTTATCACACTCATTAATGATTATTCTCACCGTTTCAAAATTATCGCGATTAAGAGTTGAAACAGCATTTTGAGTTAAAGCTTTTCTTAAATTATTATTGTTCTCGATAAAAGCGTGAAGACGAACAATTTCAGTGCGATCGGTTTCAACAAAGTATTTGACGACGCGATTGATCGCGATCGTCTCATTGACCCGCCCGACAGCATTGATTTTAGGTGCGATTTCAAATCCCAATGTAGTCTCGTCATAATGTTCACTTTTAGAAAGCAAATCAAATTGAAGATAATGCTCGCTATTCAAATATCTTAATCCTAAGCGCAATAAGGTGCGATTATGATCTTTCAATTCCATGAGATCAGAAACCGTCGCCAAAGAAGCAAGCGCCAAAAGATAATGATCTACATCTTGCAAAATGAGTCGTGAAAGCATGAAACTTACATAAGCGCCACACGAAGACGCACTAGTTATTTTTCTTTTAAATGGGTGAACTATGGCATAACTTGGTACTTCTTTAAACATCATTTCATGATGGTCGGTAACAATGACGTCGATTCCGCGTTCTTTAGCCAATGTCAAAGCTTCGATTTGATTAACGCCATTATCGACAGTGACGATAAGCGAGTAGCCTTTATTTGCGATTTCTAAGACCTTTTCAGTTGTGATCCCATATCCGTCGAGATAGCGTGAAGGAATGTAATATCCGGGATTTAATCCCCGTTTTTTTAATGCGATCATTAAAATCGATGTCGCCATGATTCCATCGCAATCATAGTCGCCATATATCATTACTTTTTCGCTGTTTTCAATCGCCTTTTCAAGGCGGTTATAGGCTTTTTCGATATCGACGAAATTATACGGATTTTCTAAATCATTAAGATCGATCTCTTCAATCAATTTAGAATATTGCTCATCATCAATATTCAAAGCCTTTAAAAGACGTTCCACAAATATCATATTGATACTCCTTTAAAAAAAAGGTTGCCAAGAGGCAACCTCATTATTAATCGTTAATACCCGGAATTATCGCTTCTTGCGGTTCACTACCTGGATTGCGACGGGCTTTTTCTTCTTTCGCTCTCCGTTTCTTTTCAGCGCGCATCGATAACTTTTTCAAGCGATGATATCTTAAATGTTTACACATAAAGAGATAGAACGGAACCAAGAGATAAAGCACAACGACGATTCCAAGTAACAAAGTGATGGTCAATCCGATATACAACGAAGACATCGAACTTGGACATAACGCTAGAAGAATCACGATTAAGAACAACAATGAAATTTCAAACGTATATAAAGTCGGCATATATGAATCGTAAGCTTTTAAAGCAATTTCTTCGCGTTGTTCGTAAACGGTAACTTTCACTTTGTATTCACGAGTCAATTGTTTGACTTTCTCAATGAATGGAATGACAAGCAGTGCCGTAAGGGCCACGCCGCCTAAAATTCCAATTCCCGCATAACTATTGACCGCAACTCTTGTCACTGATAACAATCCAAGGGCCACCGTTCCTTCGCTAAGTAAGATGCCAGCTGTAGCAAGTCCAAAGCGAAGACCGAAACGAACAAGGATGTAAGCTGTTGCCATCGCCGCAGTGACACCGAGAAGAATCAAAGAACTATTGAAGGTATTTTGCGGAACAACCGGAGTTGTTGAAGAGACATAAATTTTAGCGTTTCCATCCTCATCCAATATTTTATTCTTAATGGTCTCGATTTTTGCTTGATCGGTGATTGCAAAATCAAATTGTGCAGTAATATATGCAATTTCAGCATCTTCGTCTTCTTGATTGGGGTCATTTTGAACAACGATGTTTACCAAGGACGTATCGAGTTTAATGTCATCAGCCTTGAAGAAATCTTCGACGTCGGAATTGTAGACAAACATGTCGGTTTTATTAGTGACGATATCCACCCGACCACTTACGCTGAAATCATCGGTGTAATTGAAGTGAGTGGTAAATAAACCTAAAACAAGAATTGCTGCGACTGATACGAGCGTCAAACTGCCAGCGATAATCGCATTGCGACCTTTTTTAGCCATAAATGGATATGGATTTTTAACGTCCTCTTTTTTATCTTCTTCAGTTTTACTGACTTCTGAAGTTGTTTCTTCATCACTTTTAAGTTTGACACCGAATTGATTTAAATGATTTTGGGCATAGGAACTGCCGCATAACCAATACATCATCCATTTGCTCGGTAAAGTCGTAAAAATAAGGTTACTTAAAGATCCGACAATGAGGAAGAGCGAGAAATATTTAAGTTGTTGTCTAGCAACAAAATAAGCGACAAGACCAACCACAAAAAGTAAGAGTGAAGCATCAAGAGCGACGTATTTAGAACGTTTAAACGCTTCGTTGCTAGCTTTTAATGGATTGCGACCTTTTTTCAATTCATCCCTAAATTTTTCAAAGTAACTGATTAAGAAGATCATGGAACAACCAATCACCGCGACGATTCCAATCACGATGGCCGGCGACATCTGGAATCCTAATCCGTTGAATAAGATGATGTCGATAAAAAGCGAAGCCAAAATCGAAACAACACCTACTACTCCAGCCCATCCGTAAGAATAGACAAAATAGATAGCTAAAACCAATAACGCAATTCCAATAGCCAATACGATTTTAGAGGAAGCGTCATTACCATAAGAAGGATCAACGTAATGTTGATACAATTTGGTTAAAACAAAGTCATGCTCGCTTGAAGTCAAAATACGTTGATAAGAGTGGGCTTGTTCCGCCGAAGCAAAGTCGGTTTTATCATAGCCACAATTGGTTATTGTTAAGGTTTGAGCCTCTTCATCGAAGTTTGTGCCACTTTCGGCGGTCACAATAGCGATGATTTTTTCTTGCATTTTTTTGCCTTCGAAACTATCGCTTTTAGCCTCTTCGTAGGTATCTGCTTCGGTTTTATTCATCCAAATAACGACGGTATTTTTAGCATTTTCAACATCAGTATTTTCTTCCGAGTGTTCCAATAAACCCTTAAATTCGTTGATGTTTTTTAAGCCGATTACTAATGATGGCGTTCCAGAATCATATTTAACCGAAACATTGTTACGATCGATAACCTCTTCTTCGGAGCAACGATCGCCATAAGTACAAACACTCAATGGTTTAGTAGCTTCAACGCTTCTTAAAATGTTTTCAAGGTTAGCGCTGGAGTTTGGAGTCAAAACAACGCGAAGTTGATAATAATTTTCATCTTCGTCGAATTCGGTGTCAACACGGGAATTTTTAACACCGGCGACTTCTAGACGATCAGTCACTAAATCGCTAACTTCAGCTAAATTTTGATTCTCGGTTCCTTCATCAAATTCAACATGATAAACCACTTCATAGCCTCCAGCAAATTCAAGACCATAATTCATCTTTTCGAGATGAAACTGCAAATTGAATCCTACAACAAGGACCAGTGAGAATGTCATGATTATAAACGCTATAAAACGACGCATATATTTTCCTCCGTGTTCTAAATAATTTAACAATCGATTAAGTTTTATTGAGAAAGATCTCAAGATTTTCAATTTTTTTAATGTGGTTATACCACATAAAAAATAAATCGCTAATTCAATATATCATTACACGAGTAATCTTTCAAGAATGAAGGCACAAAATGAACAAAAAAAATACCAGTTTTTATCTATTATCGCTTTTAGTTATCGGTTTCTTTGCAAAGTTCATCTCGCTCAGTAACCGGATTGTTCTTTCACGGACGATTGGAATCGGAGCGATGTCACTTTTCACTCTTATCAATCCTCTTATTGTTCTCCTTATCACTTTTTCGAGTCTTTCACTCCCCACGGTCGTCGCCACTCTTATCGCCAAAAAGCCACAAGAAAGTAAAAAAATCTTCATTTCCGCGTTTACATTGATAATGTCTATCGCTATTATCTTGATGATTTTAATCTTCTTTTTAAGTGAATTTATCGCTTCGAATATGCTTCACAACAAACAAAGTGTCGAAGCCATCAAAGCATGTTGCCTTTTAATTCCGTTAGTTTCGTTATCAAGCATCATAAAAGGCTATTTTCTTGGAAATAGCGAAGTTCGTCTCACCTCATTTTCGCAAATTTTCGAAGAAGGCAGTCGTTTGATTTTCATCGTCGTTTTTTCCGGCTTTTTTATGATGCAAAGTGACGATAAAAAAGCGGCTTTTGCCGTTTATTCGCTCTGCGTCGGAGAGATCTTTCAAACAACCTATCTTTTGCTTTTTGCGGAAGAAAAATTTATCGGTCGCTACAAAAAACTTTTTATCGATTCCTTTCATCGCGAAAACTTTGCTTATAAAGAAATTTTTAGTCTTTCACTTCCCCTTACAATGTCTAGAGCCGTCGGTTCTTTAACCTACTTTTTAGAGCCGATAATCCTCATGCAAATGTTACTGAAAAGCGGACTTAGCAGCGATGAAATCACTTTAAATTACGGAATTCTATCGGGTTATGTAATGCCTTTATTGTTGCTTCCCGGCTTTTTCTCTTTAGCACTATCAAATTATCTACTTCCCAATATGGCAAAAGCGATCGGAAATCATAATATCAAAAAAGCCCGCACCATCTTCTTTAAAATCACCGGAAGCTGCCTATTGATCGGCACTTTGATTTCCTTAGTATATTTTATTTTTCCACGCGAAATCATGAGTTTAATCTATCATACCGAAGTTGGAAGCGATCTTGTTCGTATTCTCGCTTTTCCTTTTGTAATCTACTACATCGAAACTCCGATTTCCAATGCTCTTCACGCCTTCAACCTTTCAAAAAAAGCCTTTAAAGCGACGCTGTTTTCTTCGATATTGCGAATTACGATTTTAATTTTATTTACGACACACTTTGAAGTTTTTACGATCGCCATCGCGACTCTTGCTTCATGTTATCTCGATGTGTTACTTAACTTTATTGATGTTTTGCGAGCTTTCAAACGGTACGATGTAAAAACTATCCTTTAAAGCCATCGCAAAAAAGATCTCTTTAGGATCGGTATAACCTTGTTTTTTTAATTCTTCAAGAAGATATTGCTGATCTTTTTCCATTCTTTTTAAGGCCGTTTCATTAATTCGTCCATCTAAAATCAAAGGGTCCGGATAAAGAACTTCGCAATCTTTTTTCAAAATCACGTTGAGACTTCCGTTATCCTCTAAAATTCCATATTCGACTTCTTGAGGCGATTGAACGTCTTTGCTTCGCAACTGAATCATCAAATCCTCGATGTTATATCGTTGTTTTTTCATTTCACTTTGAACGATTTTGCCTTTGTAGATAATAAAGTTAGTGGAACCTTCCATCGCGTTACGAACTTTTGGAAATTTCAGCGATAAAAAAGCCGTTCCCAATTGTAAAATAACGATCACCGTCACCGGTATCAAAGAATGTAGAATTGAAGTTTCCGCTTCATTTAACGACAAGGAAAACAATTCTGATATAACAAAAAATACCACGATATCGAACGTCGAAACTTTTCCGACTTCCCGTTTTCCCATGATTCGTAAAGTGATGATTAAAAAGAAATAACAGATGATGGTCTTACCGATTACTAATAACGCTTCTTCAAAAGTCATAATTTACCTCTTCTAAAATTAAATTTCTTTTCATACATTTTTTTAGGTGACACATATGAAAAAGAAATTGATCAATTTTAGTATATCCTTATTATCGGCAATTATTTTAGGATTTGTGATGATGGTGATCGTCACATTGCTTTCAAGAAACAACATCATCAATCAGCAAGTAAATGATAATATCGTGCTTGTAATATCCTTTATTCTCTTTTTCGCCTTTGGATTTTTCTTTGCCTTCAAAGAGAAAAAAAGAGGCTTTTTAAATGGCCTCTTATTAGTTTTGCTCTACTTGATTCTTGCTTACGGATATTTGCGAATCAGCAATCAAGAAGTAACCTTCTCCAAAACGATGACGATCGTTGGAAGATCATTGCTCCTTTTAAGCGGTTCGGTACTTGGAGTCAATCTGGCTTCAAGAAATAATCAAGATTAATCGTGATATAATCCAACTCGAAAATGGCGATACGCTTTTTCGGTAGCGACACGACCTCTGGGTGTTTTGTTGATTAACCCCAATTTTAAAAGATACGGTTCATACACTTCTTCAAGGTTATTGATTTCTTCGCCGATTGTGCTCGCTAACGTTTCAAGACCGACCGGTCCTCCGGCAAAGCGATTGATAATCGCCTCTAAGTAGCGATTATCGACATCATCTAAACCTAAGTCATCGATTTTTAGCTTTTTCAAAGCGTCGTCAGTCAAAGCGATGTCGATGTTTTTTTGTTCGGCATACGAAGCAAAATCACGAACTCTTCGAAAGATTCGATTGGCAATACGTGGCGTTCCTCGAGAACGGATGGCGATGGCATTAGCGGCTTCATCGTCGATTGACATTTCATAGACGCGCGCCGTTCTTTTGACAATGCGTCTAATTTCATCTTCCGTATAATAATCAAGACGATTGACAATTCCAAAACGATCGCGAAGTGGCGAAGAAAGATCGCCGGGTTTAGTGGTCGCCCCTACCAAAGTAAATGGCGGTAAATCAATCGAAATATTGCGCGCATCATCGTCATGTCCCACGACGAGCGTCAACGAAAAATCTTCCATCGCACTATATAAAATTTCTTCAATTATTCGTGGTAACCGATGAATTTCATCGATAAAGAGAATGTCTCCGGCACTCAAGGAAGATAAAATCATCGCAAGATCGCTCGGTTTTTCAATCGATGGTCCGTTTACAAGACGAATATGCCCTCCCATTTCATTGGCGATCACATAGGCCAAAGTGGTTTTACCTAAACCAGGGGGACCATAAAGCAAAACATGATCCAAAGTTTCATTTCGCTTTTTGGCGGCACCGATAAAAACTTTAAGATTTGCCTTCATATCTTCTTGACCAATATACTCTTCAAGGCAACTTGGACGTAAAGTTTGATCAAGTTCGACTTCTTCGTTATTTTGTTCGTTAGGATCTAGTAATCGCGCCATGGTTATTTCCTCATTTGCTTAAGTGCTTTTGAGATGTACTCTTTAACACTCAAATCTTCTTCCAAATTTTTTAATGCCTCATCCAAATCACGTGGTTTAAATCCAAGATTAATCAAAGCATCTTTAGCTAATTCCTTGTTAGGATTCAAGGTCATTTTCTTTTCCGGTTGCATCATCAAAGTACCCTTAAGATCGAGGATAATTTGTGAAGCGGCCTTAGGACCGATGCCAGGAAGCTTCTTTAAAGCGATGAGATCACCGCGCTTGACGATATCCAAAAAGCGTTCAATCGATATCGATTTTAACGCATTCAAGGCCATTTTAGGACCGATGCCTTTGACGGTTAGCAATAGATTGTAAACTTCTTTTTCTTGCAGGGTTTCAAAACCGACAAGATATTCTTCATCTTCGCGAACGATATGATTTACAAAAATCATCACTTCATCTCCGATTTTGTAGTGCTCTTCATGAAGAACATTGATCGCATATCCAATGCCTCCGACTTCAAGTATCACTAGTCCATTAATAATCATTGTGACTCTTCCTTTAAGATAGTAATACATATTTCCTCCTAGTGAAAGACGATGATTGCATAGACGAGTGAAAGTAAAGCAGCTATTAGACTACAGATGAGAAGCGCAATCGTATATTGTCTTTTTTTCATACAATATAATTATACCTAATCTCACGACTTTTTCTATGATTAAATTTTATTTGAAACATTCAATGTCGCATAATCATCATTGATATCGGTAATTACGAAGTCAAAAAGCAATTTTTGACCATCGTTAAAGGTAAAATCTCTATAGACTGTCTTTCCGAAATTATCGAGTTTGTAGAACAAAGAATCGTCACTTGCGCATCCGTCTCCACGATTTAAAGTATATCTGCCACTGGATTCCATAAGCGTCAACAACTTACATCGATCGATGGATTCACTTAGCGTATTGCTATGAGCAATATTGGTATAATACGTCAAATAACGCGAATCCACCTCAATATTTTCGGTATAGCCGGAGAATAAATAACCATTCAAGGCATAATTGTAACGGAAAAGACCCAATCGTGAATCGACATGAAAGACGCGGATCCCCGGTTTTGAATATCCTTTTATTCCGTTACCTAAATAAGGCGCTTTACTATCTAAAGCATTGAGATTAGTCGGAGTATAATATTCGATGATAAGATATTCACCAAATGGCGAACCATTGAATTGGCCACTAGGAATAATCAAAAAATCGCCCTCGTTCTCAAAAGGCGCAAGTTGATATTCTTGTTCCTTTTGAACAATTCGCGGTTCTACCCACCCAAGTAGAAGTTTTGAAAACGGATTGTGGTCGATAATATTTGCGTCCATCATGTCAATTGCACCACATGGAGCATCGTCTTGATCGTAAGAATAGTAATCATCTAATCCTAAAAGATGGCCAGTTTCATGAATGTAAGTATGGGCATCCGGAAGTTTGTAGCCTCCATCATACATAAATTCAATTGAAGCCCAGGAATAAACATTAGCAGTTGGCGATTTGACGCTTCCGACGTTGCTATTACCTAAGTCCCAATAAGTATAAGCCCATAAAAGATCA
This sequence comes from uncultured Bacilli bacterium, assembly GCA_947627505.1. Lineage (GTDB taxonomy): Bacteria > Bacillota_I > Bacilli_A > RFN20 > CAG-449 > CANQAG01. The sequence continues at coordinate 43,526 of CANQWG010000002.1, forward strand.
TCATATTCAGAATTTGAAATTTCATAATTTTCAGAATGAACAATCCATAAAGCGTCGATAAAACCATCGTGGTTTTGATCAAATGACGAAACGAGATCTGGATATGTATTTTTAAACCATGCCACGGCTTCCCTTATCACTAAATATGTCGGATCGATGATATCATCATTGAGATAAGCGTTTGCAAGCATCGATAAAGAATATGAAGAATCAAACCAATCAGTCACTAGGCCTTGAATATTTAAATAGCCATAACTAGATTTATAATAAAACGATGAGACCGATTCATAACCGGTTGCCGCTGTTTCTCCAAAAAAGCTTCTTTCGATATCACTTTTAAGTCTCGCACATCCTTTGCTGTTGCTTTGGCAAGTGCGACCATTTTTAAAATTGACGGGAATCACGAGAAGATTCTGATTGCCTAAAGAATTAAAAGCGATCGTCGGATAGCCGTTTTCGTGGAGCTTTTTTAACGTATTGTGGGTAATCACTTGAGAATCTAATGCCTTTTTCGCGCGATTATTCGTATATGAAAAATCATCGCTTGTCGGATGATACCAACTTGGAGTTTCAAAATTTTCGACATCTTGCGATTGGTCAACTTGACTATCGCTACTTTGAGGGAACCTAAAGTCACACGAACTTAAAAGCAAAGTTCCCAATAAAAACAAAATTCCTAAAAGTTTCTTCATAATATTTTCCTAGAAATCGATAACGCTACGCCCTTGTCATCCATATCTCCGATTTGAATCGTGAATTTCAACGATGATCCATCGTTGAATGAAAAGTTATTATAGATACTACTGCCGAACACTTGCCCGGTTTTTAATAACGTTTCATTAGTCGCATATCCACTTTCAAAAAGCGTATTGGTTCCCTCAGCATTTAAAAGCGTGATTTTTCGTACATTGTAATCGCGAGAAGAAGTGGTATTTGAAGCATAATATCCGATATTTCCGGAAACTTGAGTGGTAAAACCACCGCCGCCAGTTAATCCCGCATAGCGATAAAGGCGATTGTCGACATGGTATATTTTAATGCCGTTTTCAGTGAAGCACTTAAGATAACGTTCGTCATAACCATATGCATCGCTTTCATTTAAGCCGGTCGGAGTATAGTATTCCACCAACAAAAATTCATTAAATACAGAACCATTCCACGTAGATGCGGGAATCAGTAAAAACTGACCACTAGAACTAAAAGGTCTTAAAACTAATTTTTGTTCCGTGGCGATGACTGTCGGATTAGCCCACTCTAATAGCATTTTAGAAAATGAGTTATGATCTCCGACATTAAAATCCATCATGTCGATACCACCACATGGCATCGAATAATCGATTCCGACACCCGTCGCGTTACTTCCATAGTTATAATTGTAATAATCGTCTAATCCCAACAGATGACCGGTTTCATGAATGTAAGTATGAGCATCAACTTTACTACGATTTTGGCGCTTTAAAAAATCATAAGAAGCCCAACAATAGCTTCTAGCCATCGGCGAAACTGCAGATGCCCGACTATCGAGATCCCAATATGTATAGGCCCACAACAAATCCGAATACTTTCTTAAACTCAAATTAGAGCGCGAAGAATTATAATACGGAGCGGCATAGACTAACCACACGCCGTCGATGAAGCCGTCGTGATCATTATCGAAATCTAAAATATCATCGTATTGAGATTTATACCAACGAATCGCTTCACGTAAAACAAAGTAAGTTGGATCGTTATATAATCCGCGCAATGATTCAATGTCAGAGACATCGTAATTAAGATTGAACCAATCGCTCACTTTTCCTTTTATACTAAGTTGACCATAACTTGATTTGTAGTAATAAGAAGACACCGATTCCCAATCAGTGTACTCACTCTTAGCAAAGAACGCTTTTTCGATATCTTGGCGTGCTTTAGAACAACCCCCATCGATATCATTACAAGTATAATCGTTAAAATTAACCGGAATAACCAATAGATTCGGTTCTCCCCGACTTGGAAATTGATAAGTGCCGCGGTAATTTTGGTAATCCGAAAGTTTAGTATCATATACCGAAGTCATATTTATCGATGGTGATGGTTGATTATTTTGCAATTCATATTTATCAAACAATGTTCCGTTAATTTGAAAATCTCCTTCACGAATAATCACTCTTTTGAGGCCAAAAGACAAGTTGTCGTCTTTTTGCAATAACATGATTTTTATCTGATTGATGGTATTATCACCGCATGGTAGTTTTACACTGACCGATGAAGAAGATACGTCCTTTTCATCAAAGTAAGCAGTAGAAATCAAAGTATTATCGTGATATGCCGAAACTTCAAAAAGTAAGTTTGTTATCGGAAGATGAGTTGTTTCATTGTACGCAAACTCAATTTCCACAATCGCATCGTTAGCGATATTCAATTGTGGCGACAAAATATAATCATTGCTATTCTCAAAAAGTATCAAAGAAGTAGGAGATAATTGAAAAACTCTTTTTGAATATGTCCATCCTTGTGGCGCGGTAAATTGGTGCACAAAAGATTGATCGTTATAAACGACAGTTGATGTTTCCTCACTAAAAGAACTTGAAATGAGATTTTCTTCCAAAGAGGAACTATTTAAACTATAATCAAAAAAAGTATCTTTTGAGCATGAGCTTAACAACATTATGGTAGCAAATGCCAAAGATTTGAACTTCATTTTCATACCATCATCTCCTTTTGATTGTTTAATATTTTAACATCTATTATTTCAATATCAATAAAATTTCAAAATGTAAAACAAATCGACAAAATAATGAAAACATATTTTTCACTTTTTGTTGCGCTTTATTAGTTTCTTAAATATAAATTATTAATATTTTATTTTTGCGTTACATTAATTTAATTTCATTATAAAAACCAATGTACCTTTAACTCAGCACATTGGTTTTTGATTACTTTTTAGTAAATGTGATCGTCGTCGATTCGTCACTCATGGCCGTGATTGTAAAAGTCCACTTTAAATCTTTGCCATCATTGAATTTGAAATCCTCAAATTTAGTAACTCCGAAATCATCGTTCAACTTGAATAAACTGCTGTTTGTAGCGGGTTGATCGCGGAAGAAACTATTTGATTCATCAGCCTCCAGTAAATGCAATTTACGGAATCCGTCATAGTTTTCTCTCGTTGTCGAGTTTTCGTGAGCAAAACCTAAGCCTTGTCCGTCTGCAAGTCCAAAGACGACTTGATCAGTATATCTTCCGAGTTCATAGCTGTTTGATTGAGAATTAGCTCTTAAAATCGCCAATCGTGAATCGACATGATAAATTTTAATGCCAATAGTATCCATCGCCTTAAAATTGTATTTGGCATATGGAACTTCAGAATCAAGTTGATTGAGACCGGTCGGTGTATAAAATTCAATCATCAGATATTCTGCAAACGGGTTATCTTTAAAGCTTTCATTTGGAACTAAAATGCAATCGCCACTTGATTCAAATGGTCTAATAGTCAATGATGTGGTATTATCTTTGACCACTTGAGGTTCAACCCAATTCAAGAGGAATTTCGAATAAGCATTATGATCCACGATATTGTTGTCCATCATATCGACTTTTCCAGCCGGACTATACATATCGTTGCGTCCGTCACGATCGTAGTTGTAATAATCCGGAAGTCCTAAAATATGTCCGGTTTCATGAATGAAAGTGTGCGCATCGGGTTTATCATATCCGCCTTCATACATGAAGTCATATGAAGCCCAACCATAACAATAAGCATTTGGCGAAGAGAAATTAGGTTGCACCGTGTAGTCACGATGGACAAATGCCCAATATAGATCGCTTGGTAAATGGGTATTATCGCTATTATCGGAACATACTCCTGTTTTTGAATAGTTACAGTTATTTTGTGCATAAACCATCCACACAGAATCAATGTAACCATCACCATCAGAATCGTAATCGTCGATATCATCGTATGTTTGTTTATACCATTCAATCGATTCGCGAAGAGCAAACCACGAGTTATTTCCATAATTCATATGGAGCAATTCGCTGGTGGTGCAAGGTAAAGTGAAAGGTTTAGTGACACGACCGGTAATATTCAAATAGCCGTAACTTGACTTATAATAAAATGACGATACCGATTCCCAACCAACTTCATCTTCAGTTCCGAAGAAACTCGCTTCGATATCGTGACGAGCTTGATCTTCGTCTTCAAATTTAACGTCTTGGAATTGAATCGGAATAACTAGCAATTTTCTTTCGCCGGTCGATTTTAAACTTAAAGATTTGCTGGCATTTGAATAGTCTTCTAAAGTCGAGCCGGTAGCTACAGTTCTTTCCGGAACCGCTTTTTCAACATTATTAACCATCGATACATTAGAAACATAGTCATCATCATCTACGATGAGGGATTCACTTCCCGCGCCAGAATAAATCTTAACTTTTCCGATTCCGATGTTTAAACCGAAAGTTGAAGCTTTTTTAGCGTAGATAATTTTAACAAATTTTATAGTCTTTCCTTCGTTTGGAAGATCAAAGACAACATTGCCACGATCGGTAGAATTAGGGAATTGTTCACTGTGAGTCAACGATTGTTCACTGATAACATTTTTATCGGCATCCAAAGCTTGAACCGTAAATAAAAGTTCTCCTTGTTTCATCACACGTTCAGTGCCATTTAACGCGAGGAAGATGGCGACATGAATGTTGCAATCAGCGGAAAATTCTTTACTTATAAGATAATCGCCACTGCGATTCATCTTTAACATTTTAGTTCCGACACTGACATTATCGTTATCGTAAAACGTAAACTTTTTGGAATATTCCCAACCATCAGGAGCATCTACTTGGTCATAAAATTTTTGCTCGACATATGTTTTATCGGGACCTTCACTTAAGGTTGGTGAAGAACTCGTCACTGAATCCGTTAAGGATGTAGAATCTTGACTAGAATTATTGTTTTCTTCTCCATTATTACAACTTACCATCGCTGAAGTCGTAAATGAGAGTAAAGCCAATAAAACTAATAATTTGTGTTTTTTCATCATTTAACACCTCTCTTTTTTAGTTATTATATGGATTAAGTTTTATAAATGCAAATAAATTACTTAATTTTATGATTTTACTATTCATAATACTCAAATTCAAAAACAACATTTCAATATCAATTAATTTAATGTCGGCACTCCATTTTCATAATGCCATTCATTACCCCAATAAACTGGTCTATCGCTATAATTCCAATTACTAGACCATCCATTTGGCTTTGATGATGCTTCACAATAGATAATTAATGAATTGCACCAATAGAATGCGTTATTTCCTATACTTGTGACACTACTTGGAATAGTGATACTTGTTAAGAATCTGCAATAAAAGAATGCACCACCTCCGATGCTTGTGACACTATTTGGAATGGTGATATTTGTTAAGGAACTACATCCACTAAACGCATAGTCTCCGATACTTTCTAATTTACTATTTGGTTCAAAAGTTACACTCTGTAATTGGTCACAATAATGGAATGCATGTTCTCCGATACTTGTGACACTACTTGGAATAGTGATACTTGTTAAGAATCCGCAATAAAAGAATGCACTACCTCCGATGCTTGTGACATCATAGGTTTTTCCTTTAAATTCTATTGTAGTTGGTATTTCTACATTTGTTGATGTTCCAACATATCTTGTTACTACTGCTTCTTCATCGATTATTACATATTGGATACCATCTTTTTCAGTAAAATTATTTTCATTAATTCCCCAGTAAACTGGTCTATTGCTATAATTCCAATCACTATCCCATCCACTTGGTTTTGATGATGCTTCACAATAGATGGTTAATGAATGACAATAACGGAATGCATCTTCTCCGATACTTGTGACACTACTTGGAATAGTGATACTTGTTAAGAATCTGCAATAAAAGAATGCACTACCTCCGATGCTTGTGACATCATAGGTTTTTCCATTAAATTCTATTGTAGTTGGTATTTCTACATTTGTTGATGTTCCTACATATCTTGTTATTACTGCTTCTTCATTGATAATTACATATTGGATACCATCTTTTTCAATAAAATTAATTTCATTAATTCCCCAGTAAACTGGTATATAGCGAGAATTCCAGTTATCATAATTCCAATAATCATCCCATCCACTTGGCCTTACTGATACTTCACAATAGATGGTTAATGAACTACATCCATAGAATGCATAGTTTCCTATATTTGTAACACTACTTGGAATGGTGATACTTGTTAAAGAATAACACCGATAGAACGCAGCCACACCGATATTTTTTAATTTATTATTTGGTTCAAAAGTTACACTTTGTAATTGAATACAATTTTCGAATGCATCTTCTCCTATACTTGTGACATTACTTGGAATGGTGATACTTGTTAAGGAACTACAATTCTTGAATGCATATCCCCCTATACTTTCCAATTTACTATTTGGTTCAAAAGTTACACTTTGTAATTGAGTACAATATCTGAATGCACTTTCTCCTATACTTGTGACACTACTTGGAATCGTGATACTTTCTAAGGAACTACAACCATCGAATGCACTATATTCTATACTTTTGACACTATCTGGAATAGTGATACTCGTTAATGAATTACAACTAGAGAATGCAGAATCCCCGATACGCACTAATACATATATCACATTATCAATAGTTAATTGTCTTGGTAAATCTATTTCTTCTGCTTTTTTATCTTTGACGCCGGTAACAGTATATGTATGATTTTCTTCATCTAAAGTATATGTAATATTCAATGCTTCCAAATATGGATCGTTTGATGAACTATCATCCGTCGATGATGATTCCTCTGATGACGTTGTCGCTGATGATGAAGATGATGAATCATTTGTCCCACCGCCACAGCCACATAAGGTAGTCATCGCCATCAGTAATGCTGATAGAATCCTTATACCATTTGATATTTTCATTTTTTACTCCCCTCCCTGTTTTATAATTCAAAAACAGTAATTTTTTCTTTTTTTAATTATATCATTATTTGCATATCTACAAATAGATTAACTATATATTTCCATACTTTTGCTAAGTGACAAAGTTAACGCAACATAAAGGATTTATTGACAAAAAAACGATTTGAAAAATCAATTCGCATCTTATAATAAATAACGGATATGCTGTTAGAAAATATATTTCATAGAAAAAATACACTTCTTAATAATCTATGCCATTAAAGAGATTTATGTTGTTATAAAAAATTAAACATTATTTAAATCTTTGGAAAGTGAAATCACAGATTACTTTCCCAGTTGTTATATCGAAGTCATTGATATGAAATGCTTAGATTGTGATTACGAGGAGGAAGTTGAAGCAGACATACTTTTAGAATGCTTTGAAATGACTAATGATGACTTCCCTTCTTGTATTTGTGTTAATTGTAATGGTGATAATCTTGTCCCTAAAGATGTTTATGATCAAATTAAAGGCAATTTTATCTATAAACTTAAAAAATAATTATTTTCTTTTCTTCTTTTTCCCTTATTTTTTTTATTTCGTTATTAAATACAATTTCCTATATAATGAAAAAAGATATGGCCTTAAATATAACGCTAAAACCATATCTTTAGATAAATTTCAAAAATTGTTTTCTTTCTAATTTATACTCAAATTCAAAATCAACATTAACATATCAATTAATTTAATGTCGGCACTCCGTTTTCATAATGCCATTCATTCCCCCAGTAAACTGGTCTATTACTAAAATTCCAATAATCATCCCATCCACTTGGTTTTTCTGATACTTCACAATAGATGGTTAAGGAATTGCAACTTTCAAATACCCGCCCGCCAACAGTTGTAACACTATTTGGAATGGTGATACTTGCGGTACTACATCCGTAGAAAGCATAGTTTCCTATACTTGTGACACTATCTGGAATGGTGATAATTAAGGCACTACATCTGTAGAAAGCATTATCTCCTATACTTGTTACATCATATGTATTTCCATTGATTTCTATTGTTGTCGGTATTACTACATTTGTTGATGTTCCGATATATCTTGTTACTACTGCTTCTTCATCGACAATCACATATTGGATACCATCTTTTTCAATAAAATTATTTTCATTAATGCCCCAATAAACTGGATTATTATACCAAGCAGCACTATCCCATTTACTTGGTTTTTCTGATACTTCACAATAGATGGTTAGGGAATAACAACTGAAGAATGCATTATATCCTATACTTGTGACACTATTTGGAATGATGATACTTATTAAAGAAGTACACCGATAGAATGCACCTCCACTTATACTTTCCAACTTACTATTTGGTTCAAAAGTTACATGTTGTAATTGAGTACAATTATTGAATGCACTACCTCCGATACTTGTGACACTATTTGGAATGACGATACTTGTTAAAGAACTACATTCATAGAATGCATCTGCAGGTATACTAGTTCCACCTAATATAATTATGGTTTTTAATGATTCTGGAACATAGGTAGAATTATCTTCATATGTGGTTGCTCCAAAATAATACCCTAAATATGTATCTATAAATGGTAAAGTTAAACTTTCTAAGGAATTACAACCTTCGAATGCACTTTCTCCGATACTTGTGACACTATCTGGAATAGTGATATTTGTTAAGGAACTACAACTAGAAAATGCAGAATCCCCGATACGCACTAATACATATATCACATTATCAATAGTCAATTCTCTTGGTAAATCGATATCTTCTGCTTGTTTATCTTTGACGCCGGTAACAATATATGTATGATTTTCTTCATCTAAGGTATATGTAATATTCAATTCCTCTAAATAGGGATCATTCGATGAACTGTTATCCGTCGATGAGGATTCCTCTGATGACGTCGTAGCTGACGATAAAGATGATAAATAATTCGATGAAGATGACGTAACATTCGATGAAGACTCCTCTGATGACATCGTCGCTGACGATGAAGGTGATGAATCATTTGTCCCACCGGCACAGCCACATAAGGTAGTCATCGCCATCAGTAATGCCGATAGAATCCTTATACCATTTGCTTTTTTCATGCTTTCCTCCTTAAATATTTACTTACTTAATATGAAAATAAGCTTAATGTTAATTTTATTCTTTAAACCGTTAAAAAAGCGTTTAAAATTTATTTGCTTTTTTAACATTAATTAAATTTTTATTTTGACTTCAAATTAAAAAAAATACATTTGAACTTCTTGTTGATTATTTCAAGGTTCTTATGTATTCTTCGTGGCTTCTTCCATTGCTTTATGATTATTTTATGCTCAACCATTGACCAAACGTATCTAAAAATTTTTTCATATTTCCAATTCTAAATAATTAATCCAACCCTTAATAATTTGATTTACTTGCAGTTCCACTTCTTTCACCCATAGCATTACTGCTAACGGCTTGTGGTTCGCTACACTTGGCGATAAATACCCGTGGTTGCCTTCATTTCCAACTAGATTAATATCATGCCCGACACACTAAAAAAGGTCAACCTATATAAACTTTGTTGACCTCTTTCATGGTTAATTCTAAAGTTGCGTTAACATTGTAAAGTCCGTTAATTTAACGTCGGCACTCCATTTTCATCGTAATGCCATTCTTCTCCCCAGTAAACTGGTCTATCATTAGAATTCCAATGATCATTCCAATCACTTGGTTTTGATGATGCTTCACAATAGATGGTTAAGGAGTCACATACGGAGAAAGCAGAACTTCCTATACTTGTGACACTATCTGGAATCACAATACTTTCTAAAGAAGTACATCTAACGAATGCATATAGCGCTATACTTGTGACACTATTTGAAATCACAATACTTGTTAAGGAACTACATTTTTCAAATGCTTCCTCTCCGATACTTGTGACATCATACGCAATTTCATTAATTTCTATAGTAGTCGGTATTTCTACATTTGTTGATGTTCCGACATATCTTGTTACTACTGCTTTTTCATTGACAATCACATATTGGATACCATCTTTTTCAATAAAATTATTTTCATTAATCCCCCAGTAAACTATTCCGCCATAGTAATTCCAATTACTAGCCCATCCGCTTGGTTTTTCTGATGCTTCACAATAGATGGCTGAAGAACTACAATCATAAAATGCTCGCTCTCTAATAACTGTAACACTATTTGGAATGGTAATACTTAAGGCACTGCATCCGTAGAATGCATAGTCTCCGATATATGTAACACTACTTGGAATGGTGATACTTATTAAAGAACTACTTCTATCGAAGGCCCATTTTTCGATATTTATGACATCATATGTATTTTCATTAATTTCTATTGTTGTCGGTATTTCTAGATTTGTTGATGTTCCGACATATCTTGTTACTGATGCTTCTTCATTTCTTATTACATATTGTACACCGTCTTTTTCAATAAAAGTATTTTCATTAATTCCCCAGTAAACCGGTCGACCATGGGAATTCCAATCATTCGACTGCTGCTTCCAACCTTCTGGCTCTTCTAATGCTTCACAATAGATGGTTAAGGAAACACAAGCATAAAATGCCCATTCTCCCATACTTGTGACACTACTTGGAATGATGATGCTTTCTAAAGCACTACAATTATAGAATGCATATCTCTCTATACTTATGATATCACTTGGAATTGTAACACTCTTTAAAAAGCTGCAGTCAGAGAATGCATTTACAGGGATACTTGTTCCACCTAATATAATTATGGTTTTTAATGATTCTGGAACATAGTGAGCATTGGAACTATACATTGATGCTCCAAAATAATAACTTATATATGTATCTATAAATGGTAAAGTTAAACTTTCTAAGGAATTACAACCTTCGAATGCACTTTCTCCGATAATTGTGACACTACTTGGAATGCTGATCATTATTAAGGAACTACAATCCTTGAATGCATATCCCCCTATACTTTCCAATTTACTATTTGGTTCAAAAGTCACACTTTGTAATTGAGTACAATTTTCAAAGGCCAATTCCCCGATACTTGTGACACTACTTGGAATAGTGATACTTGTTAAGGAACTACAATTAGAGAATGCAGAATCCCCGATACGCACTAATACATATATCACATTATCAATAGTCAATTCTCTTGACAAATCGATATCTTCTGCTTGTTTATCTTTGACGCCGGTAACAGTATATGTATGATTTTCTTCATCTAAAGTATATGTAATATTCAATGCCTCCAAATATGGATCGCTCGATGAACTATCATCCGCCGATGATGATTCCTCTGATGACGTTGTCGCTGACGATGAAGCTGACGTATCATTCGATGAGGATTTCTCTAATGACATCGTCGCTGACGATGAAGATGATGAATCATTTGTCGCACCACTACAGCCACATAAGGTAGTCATCGCCACTAGTAATGCCGAAAGAATCTTTATACCATTTGCTTTTTTCATGTTTTCCTCCTTAAATATTTACTTACTTAATATGAAAATAAGCTTAATGTTAATTTTATTATTCAAACCGTTAAAAAAGCGTTTAAAATTTATTCGCTTTTTTAACATTAATGAAATTTTTATTTTGACTAAAAAAGGTCAACCTATATAAAATCTTTTGACCTTTTTTTAGCTAATTCTAAAGTTGCGTTAACATTGTCACTTGACTTATTTTTAATAATCTTACTATTCATAATACTCAAATTCAAAATCACAAAGAATCACAGTATCGCCGTCTTTAGCGCCCATCGCTTTTAATTCTTCATCGACTCCGATATTTCTTAAGATTGAAATCAGTTTCATGATTCCTTCATCAGTCGAAAGATTGATAAGCGAATACGTGCGTTCGATTCTTTCACCGCTGATTACAAAAGTGTCACTTTTGGTTTTGGTAATCTTGTACTCTTTTTTCATCTCTTCTTTGGCAGAGTAAACTTTCACTTCTTGATCTTTCGTCTCATAAAGCGGGAAAAGCGGCGTGACATCAAGTAATTGCTTTGCAGCATATAACATCTCTTCGATGCCTTGATGACGAACGGCAGACAACTTATATACTTGATATTGACCTTCAAGTTTTTCTTTGACCAAATTATACTTTTCTTCACTTTGCGGATCTTCGACTTTGTTACAGGCGACAATCATCGGTCTTTTGATAAGATTAAATCCATAACTTTCAAGTTCCTGATTGATCATTTTAAAATCCAACAAAGGATCTTCATGCTCCATATCTAGAACATGGATAATCACCCGACATCTTTCAATATGGCGTAAAAAATTCAAACCCAGTCCTTTTCCTTTATGCGCTCCTTCGATAAGTCCTGGAAGATCGGCGATTACAAACGATGAACCATCGGGTAAGTGCGTGACGCCGAGATTTGGAGTAATCGTCGTAAAAGGATAAGCGGCAATTTCAGGTTTAGCATTGCTGACGACGCTTAAAATCGTCGATTTACCGACACTTGGTAACCCTACTAACCCGACATCGGCTAAAAGTTTTAATTCCAATGTCAATGTCTTTTCTTCACCCGGCAAACCATTTTCCGCGACACGCGGTGCTCGATTTTTAGGGGACGCAAAACAAGCATTGCCGCGCCCACCGCGACCACCTTTAGCGACTAAAAACGTCTGCCCTTCAGTTGATAGATCACAAAGAAATAAATGTGATGGTTCCTCAAAAACGATGGTACCGCATGGAACATCAAGATAGATATTATTTGCCGCGCGACCATACATTTTTTTGGCTAAACCTTTGCCACCTTCTTCGGCCTTGATGGTTTTAGCGTGACGATAATTAATCAACGTCGATTCATCCGATGTAGCCCGTAAATAAATGCTACCGCCGCGCCCACCATTACCACCGCTTGGACCGCCGCGTTCAATGAATTTTTCGTGATGAAAGGCGATACATCCGTCTCCCCCTTTTCCGGCTTTGACAGTGAGTTTTGCTTTATCGATAAACATCAAGTTACCTCCTTCCGTTATGATATGTATTTTTTTAATAAAAAAGCCATCCTTAACGGAGGCTTAGTTTTTTTATTTGTCTTGAACCGGTTCAACGATTGCCCGAGTTCTGTTTTTGCCCCAGCGCTTATATCTTACGACACCATCGCAAGTTGCAAAAATCGTATCGTCGCCACCGCGCATCGTATTAAGACCCGGATAGATCTTGGTGCCACGTTGACGATAGATGATTGATCCCGCGGTAGCAAATTGACCATCAGCCTTTTTGGCACCTAATCTTTTCGATTCGGAATCACGACCATTTTTGGTTGAACCAACACCTTTTTTAGAGGCGAATAATTGAATATTTAATTGGAATCTCATTTCTTGCACCTTCTTTCATTTTCAATTGTAATATTTTGAGGGTAAACTTGCTTTAATGTTTCTAATTGAGTGATGATCACCTGAAGTTTTAAAACAGCACTATCGGACTCAACAATTTTGATTTTAGCTAATCCCTCTTTTAATGAAATCTCTTTGATTTCTTTATCATCGAAAGCATTAAATCCTCCGGTGATAATTGAAGAGACACTCGCACAGACGACATCTTGACCATAGTGATCGTAATTTGCGTGACCTTTGACTTCTAGTCCACAAAGTCGATCAGAAGATCTAAACACTTTAGCGCGAATCATCTTAGGCATTGATAGCTTCGATGGTTAAGCAAGTATAGGGTTGACGATGACCCTGACGTCTGCGGTAATTCGCTTTACTCTTGTACTTGAAGACCAAGATTTTACGAGCTTTTCCTTGTTTTTCAACTTTTCCAACGACAGTTGCACCTTCTAATAATGGTGAACCAACTTTCGCTTCGCCCTCACCGCCGACAAGAAGCACTTTATCAAAGGTAACACTTGAACCAACTTCCGCGTCGATTTTTTCAACGTAGATCTTGCTTCCGACTTCGACTTTGATTTGCTTTCCGCCAGTTTCAATAATTGCGTACATTCTTTAGGCACCTCCTATTGTGTAGATTTAGACTCGCTCTTAAGGTCGAGCATTCGCTCAGTTATTTACCTTTTTGAGGCGGTTGAAGCCCTCCACTGAGGCGACAACATTCAAATAATATCATTCACTTTGCTCACTTTCAAGCATTTGAAAGTCAAATTATATAAAAAATCAGCTTTTGCTCAAAGAAAAAGTTCCTCGTTTTATTACACTCATAAAGTTAAATATTTGATGAATAGCATTTAATATCTTTAAGTTATTAAACCTATTTATCAACCGATTGATATTTTTGATCTTTGACTATTTTTTCAATCAATTGATCTTCATTGTAGATTGTATGGTTTTCCAAATAGTAATTGTTAGAATAGCGATAGATTTCCTTCTTTGTATTCACACGTTCGTGAAGCGGTTTTTTATTTCCAAGACGTCTTAAAATATCTTTGAAAAAATCTTTTTTCAATCGCATCCATTGGGCTATTAATGAAAAGGCGATAAAGATCATCAAGATAATTTGACGATTAGTGATACAAAGATAACCGATGTAAAAAAATGTCAAAACGTTGAAGATGAGTCGCACGACACGCAACTTATATTCATCTAAAAAACGGGCGCCGATCACATCGACGATACGACCGCCATCCAAAGGATAAAAAGGTAATAAATTAAATAGCAATACCGCTTGATTGGAAATCATACCCTGTTCAAAACCATATATTGAAATAAGGTCCATTCGATACATTAATGTTAAAATTCCCCAGGAAATAAAATAACTCAAGGGTCCAGAGATAATGACGATGATTTGAGTCAAGAGATTTTTTTGTTCCAATCCTTGAATCTGTGCATAAAATCCAAAAGGCAAAAAATGGATTTCAGGAACTGCGACTTTAAATATTTTTGCGCTACAAACGTGCGACATTTCGTGGATAAAAGCGATAAGATAATGAATAAATAAATATAAAAAACGATTAAAAACAAAACCCATGACGATGTACACGATCGTCAATGGGTCGACGAAAAAAAGACTATAAGACGGCTTCTTCATATTTTATAAGATGATTTTCTTTTGAAAACAAAACTTTAAATTTGCCATTATAAGTTCCAAGAGTGTCACCTGCTTTAAGCTGATCGTAAACTTTCACTTCGATCGTCTGTAGCATGAAGTATGTGGCGACCACTCCGTTATCTAAAGAAGCGATCACAATTTGTCCTTCACTATCGGAACTCGTAAAAAGAATTGTGCCAGGTTTAAGCATCAAAACTTCGTTAGTTTCATAACTGAAATAATTTTCACCCTCATTGATGTAAGCGACAGAACCATTAACCGTTTGCTCATTACCTAAAGCGTTTTGATTGTTGAAAATATTAAAATTAAAAACCGAATTTAAGAATGATGAAATATTTTCATTCATGGTTACGAATGAAGTTTCAATGTTAAAATGTTCTTTAAGAAAAGAGCCATTTTCATCTTTTTTGGCGTAGATTAAAAAACCCATAGCCATCGTAAAGATCATCATCAGTAAAGAAAGAGTTCGCCAAATCGTCGTTTTTTTCTTTTGATATTGTCGTTCGATACGTCTTTTAATTTTTTCTATCGATTCCATATTCTTAGTCCTTTTCTAAAAAATTATATGTTTTAAACTGCGATAACATTCATAATTATATTGAAGAGTTTCTCTTGATCTTTTCGTCGCCCTTTAAAAAGCAATTTGTCGACATCGCATTCTTCAAAAGAAAAAACTCTTTCTAATCCGAGGCGATATTTAATTTCATCGATTCGTCGTAACAAATTCGCTCTTTTTAAGCGAGTGCGATTCAAGACACCGGTTATTTCAAGATTACCTTGCGCCTTTAAAAGTTTGATGACTAATTTGCTGTCATGGAGACTGCACTCTTCATCATTTACAATAACTAACGCTTGCGTCGCATTTTTTTTAGCGATATAAAAACCATCATCAATTCCCGCCGGAGAATCAATCAAGATGTAGTCATAGTCACTTTTCAATTCTTCGATCACTTGATCAAGAAAAATTTCCGGGAAATTTCTGACGTCGCTTTTTAAGCATAAAGGCAAAACATGAAGCGATGGTTCAAAATCATCGTATTCCAAGGCATCTTGTATCGTACATCGCCCTTTAATAACATCGGAGATATCATATCTGGCTTTTTGAGAGATTTTTAAGACCAAATCCACGTTTTTTAAACCAAGATCGGCATCGATAATGAGTACACGATATTTTCGTTTGGCAAGTGTCTTACCAAGCAAAGAAGTAAAAGTTGTTTTTCCGACGCCACCTTTTCCGGAGGTAATTACGAAAATATCGCGCATAAGTCCTCCTTATAAGATAGGTTACATTCATTGATTGTACACGGAAAAAACGAACCTGATGGATGCACTAATTTAGCGTTATCCAGTTTTTTGGCGATCAATTTAGCCTCCGTATTTTCAAAAATGATCGTCCCTTTTACTTCGCTCATAATCACTAGTTCGCTTTGCAAATGAATTACCGTCGTATCTTCTATCGGAAAAAATATAATCGTCGGTTTTTGAATCGTTATCTCATCAGGGAAAACATCTTCTTTAAGAATTTGAACTTCGTTTTTAATCACTTTATATGAATTGATAAAACCCGATTGATAATAATCTAGCCGACCAAGCAAGGGTAAAAAAACATCGTCGAAAATATCTTTATTGACGATAACATCGATACTCAAAATATCGTTCGACTCTTTGCATTCGCTCAAGGCTTTCTCTAAATCTACAAAACCTTGCGACACATCACTCTCTTTTTCACAAAGCCATGTGTAATTGATTGTCATTTAATCACCTCGTAAATAGAGATTATAGATTTATAAGGTGTCGAAATGATGGCTATTCAGTCGAGTGATCGATATTTATTAACTTTTTTTCTTTTAATGAATAGGCTTTGGTAAGCCCCACGATCAGATGATCGATCAAAGCGATTCCCAAAGTCAAAGCGACGATCATCAATTGATTGGTCGTTTTGATATCTTCATTTGACGGAGCGACATTATCGCTTGGATGATTGTGCAATAAATATACCTTTTTGGCTCCATCTTTAATGGCCAAGCGAAAAATATCGCGGTAATCGCCAAACACGCTAGTTTCAGTACCTTTATAAACTAAATGAAAAGCGATAAGCTTATTGGTTCGAGTAAGTGATGCCAAATATAAATTTTCTTGTCGTTCACCTAAAAAGCGCGGCGCAAAAAACGATATCACTTTGTTTGCATCGTCAAAGATTATGCTCGTTTGATGACTAAGATCAATCATTCTGTGTCGCATTTCTTCCACGGCCTTAATCGTCAAAGCTTTGACTTCATTTATGCCACGATACTTGATTATTTCATCAAATGGAGCCTCAAAGACATTCAATAATCCGTTAAATTCGTAAATCAATTCTCGCGAAAGGTCTAAGGCCGATTTATTTTTAGTACCGCTTGATAGCACGATAGCTAATAATTCTTCATCGCTTAAACTTTTAAAGCCGTAGAGTTTTGCTTTTTCGCGCGGTCGTAATAATGGTGGTATCTCTTTGATTTTAGCCATTATTTCCACTCGAAGCGATAGCCACCGGGCAAGGTTGTCGAACCGGTACTAGACATAAAAAGGCGATAACAAATCACCGCTAAAAGGGCCGCCGACATCACAGCTAAAACCATCGTTAAAGTGATCGCTTCGCCACCTTTAATAAGAGCCATTTCATCGTTATTTAATTTTCTCATCATATATCCTCCTATCTATCAATAAGAGAATATTTTACAAATTAAAAAAAACGGACGAGCCGTTTTTTTATAAATTGTTCTTTTTATCGCGATATTCTTGAAGTTGTTTTTTGTAATCAGCTAATTTCTTTTGCTCTAAAGCGACCTTTTCTTTTGGAGCTTTGGCTATAAAGTTTTCGTTAGAGAGCATCTTTTCCCCTCTTGCAACTTCTTGTTCCAAACGTTCGATTTCAGCATTTAAAGTCGCAAGTAATTTTTCTTTGTCGACATTATCTTTGATGACCATCGTTGCCAATTGATAAACACGGGGATTTCCATCTTTAAACTCATTTACAAAGTTGATCTTTGAAGCGAAAGTCATTCGCTTTAAGAATGGTAATAAAATTTCAACCAGCGGTCGTTGATTTGTAATTATTTCTAATTCAATCGGGGCGTTAGGCGCTAATTTACAATCGACTTTGTAGCTACGGACATCTTTGATCATCTTAATTAAATCGAGAACGATCATCTCGGATTTTTCATCATACCGCTCTTTGGATACTTCTGGATAAGTTTCAAGCATTATCGATTCCAGGTGATGCGGTAATTGTTGATAGATTTCTTCCGCAATGAAAGGAACATACGGATAAATTAAAATTACGATATCTTTAAGTACTTTTAATAAAACCGCTTTAGTATTACGTACAGATTCAACGTCTGCAGTATTTAATTTGACTTTGGCTAATTCCAAATACCACGAAGTGAAATCATCGTAAACAAAATTGTACAAGTGAGTCGAAGCATTGGCAAAATCGTATTTATCCATATTCAAAGTAACGTTTTCAACGCACTTATTGAGTCTCGACAAAATAAAACGATCGAGGACATCGAGTTTTGAATCATCGATATCGAGTTTTTCTTCCTTTTCGAGATTAAGCAAAATAAAGCGAGCCGCATTCCATATTTTATTGAGATAATTGCTCGCGGACTGTAATTTGATGTCACTATAACGAGTATCAAGGCCCGGTGACGTTGAAGTAGTTAAGAAATACCTTAAAGCATCAACTCCATATTTTTCAATGACATCGATAGGATCGATTCCGTTGCCTAAGGACTTGGACATCTTTCGTCCTTGCTCATCACGAATAAGGCCGTGAATCAAAACTTTTTTAAAGGGATGCGTATCGGTGAATTCCAAGCCTTGGAAAATCATTCGCGACACCCAAAAAAAGATAATATCGTATGCCGTCACTAAAACGTCAAGCGGATAGTAACGTTTTAAATCTTCGGTTTTCTCGGGCCATCCAAGGGTTGAAAACGGCCATAACGCACTTGAAAACCACGTATCGAGGACATCTTCATCTTGGATGTAATTTTCAAGATCTTTCGGTGGTTCTTCGCACACGATCATTTCCCCGGTAGTTTTGTGGTAATACGCCGGGATTCGATGTCCCCACCAAAGTTGGCGAGAAATACACCAATCTTCGCAATCCTTCATCCAATTGGTGAAGATTTTTTCAAATCTTTCCGGAATAAAATCGACGCGATTTTCACTCTTTTGAGCTTCAAGAGCCTGCATTGCCAAGGGTTTCATTTTTACAAACCACTGTTTTGACAAATATGGTTCGACGACGCATTTGCTTCGTTCCGAATGGCCAACCGGATGGACGATATTTTCAATCTTGATTAAATTACCTTCTTTTTCAATTGCTGCGACTAATTTATCGCGACATTCGTAACGATCTAATCCGACGTATTTTTCACCACACAAGTCATTCATCGTAGCGTCTTCATTCATACAGATCGGATGGGGAAGATGATGACGTTTAGCAATTTCAAAATCATTCGGATCATGTGCCGGGGTACATTTCATGGCGCCCGTTCCAAATTCAATATCTACGTACTCATCGCCAATTATAGGTAATTCTTCGTGATTTGCCGGATTGATAACTTTTTTTCCGATTAGGTCTTTATAACGCTCATCGCGAGGATTGACGACGACACAAACATCGCCAAACATCGTTTCAGGACGGGTAGTAGCGACCTCTAGAAATCGCGAAGTTCCGACAATTTGATATTTGAAATAATAAAATTTTCCTTGATCGTCGCTATGGATAACTTCGATATTGCTGAGCGCAGTTTTTAAAACCGGATCCCAATTGATGATTTTCTCGCCACGATAAATCAAGCCTTTTTTGTACAATTCGCAAAAGACATGACGAACCGCTTTATTAAGTCCTTCATCCAACGTAAAACGTTCGCGATTATAATCTAGCGATAGACCCATCATTTTCCATTGGTCATGAATTGTTTCACTGTATTCTTTCTTCCATTCATAGGCTTTTTCTAAGAACTTCTCACGTCCTAAATCATATCGTGAGATTCCTTCTTTCCGCAATCGTTCTTCGACTTTGGCTTGGGTCGCAATGCCGGCATGATCCATTCCCGGCACCCATAAAACATCGTATCCTTTCGCCCGTTTATATCTTGCGATAATATCTTGAATCGTCGTATTCCAAGCGTGACCTAAATGTAATTTACCGGTAACGTTCGGTGGGGGAATAACCATCGAAAATTTAGTTTTCGTTAAATCCTTAGTGCCAAAATATCCGCGTTTTTTCCACTCGTCATACTTTCCTTTTTCGACTTCATGATGATCATAATGTTTGCTAAGCATATACGTTTTCTCCTTTTAATAAAAAAACGTCCGTTTAAGGACGCTTATGCGTGGTACCACCTTAATTCAACCATTTTGGTTGCACTCTTTACAGGCGATAACGGTGCCTTCCGGGGAGATTAATCCCATACTCCCGAGCGACCATCTTCAAGTTTCTTCAGCTTTTTTCACCGACCAAAGCCTCTCTTAGAATACCTCTTGAAGAACCTCTCGTTCTTCGTACTTTCATATTATTTTATAAAAAAGCGACGATGTCAACATTATTTTTTAAAGTATGTCTCCGATTTGTGCGTTTTTTAATAAAAAAATCACAATAATGTGATTTTTCTATTTGGTATCATTTTAATTTTAAATGAATTTAACCTACTTATTTTTTATAAACTGCGGCATCGGCAGCACCTTGTGTAAATTTTTTCGATGCATGGTATCGATTTTTTCTTTAATAAGCGGATCGTCGATTTCACCGGTTTCGATATATCGATCAAGAACGGCATAGGTAAATCCTAAATTATCTTCATCAGTTTTACCTGATAATCCGTCTTCTGGAATTTTTTCGATAAATTTTTCCGGAAGTTTCAATTGTCGTCCTAGCGCTTTTACTTCACTGACTAAAAGATCGCTAATGGGACTAAAATCGCCGGCGCTATCACCGAATTTTGTCGAATAGCCGATATAATCTTCAGATTTATTGCAGGTGTTAACCACTAATCCATGGTAGATGGCCGAAACTCCGTATAAGACTGTCATTCTTATTCGTGCCGGAGTATTGGAATAATAGACTTTGTTAGTGCGTAGTTCTTCTTTGGAAATTCCGGCATTGGATAAAGCCGTGACGACTGCTTCACATGTTTCGCCGATATTAACCTCAAGATGTCGAATTCCTAAATATTCTACTAAATCATATGACATTTGAATATCGTGTTGCGAACCTTGCGGCATTAAAACTCCGATTACTCTTTCTTTACCCAATGCTTCCACCAGCAAAGCGGCACAAACCGAACTATCTTTGCCGCCGGAAATTCCGATTATCGCATTGAGGTCTTTCCCATTTTGATTGAAATAATCTTGAATCCACAAAACAATTTGTTCTTTGATGTTCATATTTTTCCTTTCATTAATTCGTTAGAGGTCATTTGGCGAATTATTTATTTCAGATAAGTCAAACTATCGCCGATCTTACTTAAAGTACCGGTAGAAGCGTTTTCTAAAACGTAAATTCTAGCGTTTCCTTTAGAGATTGAATCACTAGTTAAAGTTCCACTTGTCACGTTCACTCTTTGCCCGGTGATTAAATCGACGTAAGTGCCGTTTGGAAGGCCGCGGAACGTGGCTCCGCTTGAAATCGTAACACATGCCAATGAATCGATATTGCCTTCGGTGTAACGACGAATGAAGGCCATATTTCCGCTAACATTACTAGTGGTATATTGACCGCGTCTTAACGCCGGCACCGCTTGTCGAATGCGATTTAATTTTTGTAAATGCTTTGAAAGCGTGGAATTTAAAGTTTGATTGACTTTTCCATCCGCGGTATAAATGCCAAAATCAGAAGCTTTGACGTTTCCGGTGAGGTTATCACCATAATAAGCTCTTCCCGTTTCGGCTAAAGGTACTTCGGTTCCCTTATCGATAGGTTTATTCTTTTGGAATTCGATTTCACTTCCATAATAGATGCAAGGAACGCCTCTGAATGTGAACATCAACGACATATTTTCAGCCCAAGCATCGGTACCACCATTGAATCTCACAAATTGACAATCATCTGGTGAATAATCGTGAGAATCAACGTAAACGACGTTATAAGTCGCATCTTCATAATATTGATCATTTTCTGTGGCGACATTGAACGCATCTTGTGCTTTGTAAAAATTCCAGTGCATCGGGAAATCGATAACTCCACTACCGCTTGCGTTAGTATGATCGGGTTTATGGTAATTTAAACCGCTTAACTTTGCGTTAGTCGAAGTTCTTTGACCACTTGAGGTGGAATTGTCGTTATATGCCAATTCAATACTATTTAAATTGGTGACTTTATCGCCCCAAGGATATTCTTTATTCTCCTTCCAAGTATAGAAAGGCGCGCTTAAAGCCGGAATTCCGTGATTCCAAATTTCACGGACTCTCGCACAAACTTCGCCAAACATAAAGAAATTATTGTTGCCGCAACGTTTAGCGAATTCGTAAAGTCCCGGAATAATATAATTGTTAAGCGTCAATCTTGAGATATGTTTCATCGTATCGACACGGAAATAATCGACGCCGAGACGAATGAAATCGCCATAACATTTAACAAGATATTGAGCGACAATCGGGTTTTCGGTATTTAAATCAACACAGTCTCCGGCGATTTGCGCCACTTGTTCTCCAAATGATTCCCAGGAGAAATTACCATAGTGATGGTAAATATCATTGGGATCGGAACCATCATTTCTGATGTTCTTCATATTGTTAATTCTTGCATCGTATTGTTGTCCGCCATCTAATGAGAAATAATTTTCCGGCAAGCCAGAATTTTCAAGCATCGACAAGCAGTTAGAAGTAGAAAGATCGCCTTTCTTTTCAAACATCGGGAATAAATTCTTTTCACCGAAATTGCCGGTGTGATTGAAGACAACGTCGAGCACTAATTTCATGTCGCGTTTATGAACTTCTTCAATCAAAGTTTCAAAGGAAACGTCTTCCGATTCATAACGTTCATCGACTTTTGATAAATCTAAAGCATGGTAGCCATGATAATCATATCCGGAGCAATTTTCAACCACCGGGGTAATCCACACAGCCGTGAAACCTAAAGCCTTGATATAATCGAGTTTTTGAATTAAGCCTTTGAAATCTCCGCGCCATGCTGGATCTGAAGAAGCATCTTTACCATCCCAACAAGCGACGTTATTTGAAGGATCGCCATCGTAAAAGCGCGTAGTGATTGCAAAATAAATCGATTCATCGCGGAAATCGGTTCTTTGTCCTTGATATGGATGTAAAACTTTGAAATAATCGTCGCCTAATTCATTCCACATCGGAAAATCTTTATAACTTTTAGCTTCAAAGGGGCTAATCGGCTTTTGACTTCCGCCACCGCCGACTTGATTATTAAATTCACCACCGTAAACATCAGAGTGACTCCAATTGCTGTTATTAAACCAATGGTATCCGACACCGCTTACTTCTAAATCTCTAGTTTGATTACCGGTTTTATTAAAAATAAGATTAACCGAAGTTAAACCTTCATCAAAATCGTAATAATCCCAATCGTTATCGTAACTTTTTAACGGCGTTACGGGCCATTGTCCGAAATATTCAACGGTAGCGCCATTGATTTTATTCCAAGCGTAAATGTTGCTCCACCCTTTTTTGACTAAAACTCTAATATTATTGATCGCCGGCAAAATCTCACCTTTTGGTGTACTTGAAGCACTAGAAGAAGCCGAAGAGGCACTTGAAGTAGGGGTACCATTGTCATTAGAAGAATTGGCATTACCACTCGATGAATTTTCATCAGTTGCCGAAACTTCGCTAGTAACATCTTGAGTAGAAGCAGAACCTTCATTAGAAGTTTCATTACTATTATGTTGCGGATTTGCACCACATGATGTCATACTCAATAACATCGTCATTGATAACAATAATAATTTCTTTTTCATAAACGTCCTTTCATCCTTTAACTGAAATTAGTATACAAAAAATTTAAAAATTATGAAAGCGTTTTATAATATATAAAATTTTACTCCATGTCACTCTTTGGGCCATTTAATCATATACATTTATTGGTGATGATATGAAAGATTTTTTCGATAAAGTCAAAATGCAATTTCCGATTTGGAAAGACAAATTTTTAAGTTCGATTGGTATAATTTTAGTTTATCAAGCATTTTTATTTTTAATTTCCCCTAATTTTACCAATCAGATTTTACTGGTGATCATCATTCTGATTTTTGCTTTTCAGCAGATGTCAAAGCCAAAAGTTTCGTCGTGAGATCTTCGACTAAGCGTAAGTGATTTAAAGCTTGAGTGAGGTTTTCAATATCGTCGATATCTTCGCGCATTCGAGTGATTTTAGGAATGAACAAATACGCCAGTAACCATTCCACCTCATAAGGAGCCAAAGAGTATATCGAAAGATATTCTTTTAACAAGAACGATATTTCAAATTTCAATTCATAACTGACATCAACCAAATTGATTAAATCGTATATTGCCGGTGCTAATGCCATTTTATCAAGTGAAACAATTTTTTGTTGTTTTACTAAAATGTGAGAAAAATCAAAATTTTGATATGTCAAACAAAGGTGGAGACTATCGCTGTTGTTCCATTCGCTTTCCAAATTGACCACGCGACGTTCTGCCTCCTTGATTGCCTTCATCAAATGATCGTAATTCATCATAAAGAACCAATCCGCGGGCGAATGATAATCCATCCTTTCGACCCGTTCAATACGCGCTAAAAGCGCATTTTTTACTTCGGCGATTTTATTGTCGAGATAATTTAACGATTCTTCTAAATAACCATCGTTGATTTTAATATTATAAATCGTCTTTTGATGAAGGTTAGCAATCGCTTTAATATAAAACGAGAGACGGACATCTTTAGCTAAAGTATTTTCATCTTTTAAGTATATCGAAAGTGAAAAATACTTTTCTTCAAAATATTCAATATACCGATCATTAATTGATTTTAACGGCAATAAAAAAGTATCGATACGCAACATTGAAAGACGCCCAAAGATGTTTTCTAGCGCTTGGTCATCGTGAAATTTTAAAATATACGTATCATTTTCACCGACTAATTTTTTGGCTTTATTTGAGATCGTAATGATGGAATTTATTTTTATTTTATATAACTCTTCAATGCGTGTTTTCATTTTCGCGGTAACTCTAAAAGTTCATCGGAACGAATTTCTTTATGGGGATTCAAACGTTTTATTTCAAGCGGTTCTAGATTAAAAGTTTCGGCGATTGATTCTAAAGTATCTCCGTTTTTAACTCGATAAAAAATATAAGAAGATCGATACGTCTCTTTAAAGCTTAACCGATTTCGATCCTTCTTTTCTGAATCACCATTTTTTTTCGGTTCGATGGGTGCCATTTCTTTTTCTTCGTGACTTGGTTCTTCATTTGCAATGTCACTTTTATCTTCGCTTTCATTGATAATCGGAACTTGTTCCATCATCTCATCTAGCGATTCTTTAGTGTCTTCTTCGATCGTGGTTGGAATTTTCATCGAACCATCTTCCTCTTTTTCGGTATCATGATATTTAATCATCGATTCTTCCAGTTCGATTATTTCGTCATCTTCATTGAATTCATTAGCAAAATAGCTCTTTAAATCTTCGTCTTCAAGCGAAGAGAACACCTCTACTTGCTGATTGTCGCCACTTGCAATCATCGTCTCTATCGTGTCTAAAAAGTTTTTATCAAATGTCTTTCGATGACCTTTCCGCGTAATTTTGGGAAAATCCAAAATCTGCTCAACTAACAGTTCATTAAACATTTGATCTTGACTCGGTTCAAATTTTTCAAAATCATCTTGGTCTCCGACAAGATGACACTTTATCTTAAACACCACTTCATGTTCGTTTGAAGAATAGCTTAAATCGTCAACCATCAAAGAAAGATCTTTCATTTGATCGATTTTATTAAGGGGTACAAAAATGTCGACCGGTACTTTCTTATCAAATTCTTTATTTTCTTCATCATAACAAAAAAGACCATTTAAAATTATTTCTCCGGTAATTTTAACTCCGTCACCTTCTTTTTGATATTTAAACGAATTATCGCACTTTAAATCCTTGATGGCTTTTAAATCCCGCTTCAAATAGATCCGATCTTCCAAGACAAATGGTTGCATAATGAAACCTCCGTATTCAATAAATCATACGTTTTTTTTTAATTTATTATTACAAAAAAGGTGTGTTTTATATCACACCTTTTATAGCATCGCATCACTGATACGTTTTTGTAATTCTTCGATTCCTTGTTTTTTTAAAGAAGAGACCATAATATAGTCTGAAGTTTCAAAAAGATTTTCGATGGTCCGTTTAATTTTAAAACGTTCCGATTGATTGAGTTTATCGCACTTAGTCAAAACGATTAAAGCCGGGACTTTCAGTTCACTTAGATATTCGAAAAAATTGCAATCATCGTCACTCGGTTCGTGTCTTGAATCTAATAACCATACCACGAGTTTTAAGCGATGATTATGTTCGAAATACTGGCTCATCATCTCATCAAATTGATCTTTTTTACCGAGTTTTCGATAACCATAACCTGGAGCATCTACAAGATAAAATCTTTCATCGATTAAGAAGTGATTTAATAGTTTTGTATGACCTGGCGTTTTTGAGACATAAGCTAATCCCTTATTGTCACATAATGCGTTGAGTAAACTCGACTTTCCAACATTAGATTTTCCAACAAAAAGGACATGATCGTAGTCGTAAAGAACATCATCTTTATCATAGGCAGATTTTACAAATTTTGCTTTTCGAAAGTTGATCATTTTATTTAACAAAGGCTTCTTTAACCGCCATATCGACATTGTCCATCAAGACAATTTTAAGATTCTCTTTCACTTCACGTGGCAAGTCTTGAAGGTTACGTTCGTTTTCTCTTGGAATCACGACGGTTTTGATACCGCTTCTTAAGGCCGCTAAAGTTTTCTCTTTTAAGCCACCGATCGGTAAAGCCGCTCCACGCAAATTCACTTCACCAGTCATCGCGACCACAGAACTAACGGGAGTATTGGTGATTGAAGAAATGATTGCAACCGTAAGCGCAATACCGGCAGATGGGCCGTCTTTAGGAACAGCGCCTTCAGGAACGTGAATATGAATGTCGTGACTCGTAAAGAATTCCGGATTGATTTCGTATTTTTTAGCGTTAGCCTTGACATAATCTAACGCGATAGAGGCACTTTCTTTCATCACATTACCTAAATTACCGGTAATCACCAAATTGCCTTTTCCTTCGAAATAATTGACCTCAATAGGAAGGATGTCACCGCCGAATTCAGTATAAGCCAATCCCGTGACGACCCCGACTTGATTCGATTTTTCTTTTTTCGAATAATCGAAAATTTCGGTACCGAGATATTGAATGACTTTCTTAATCGTCACATGAACGCTTTTAATGGTCGGGTCTTTTTTTATTTCCACGACGGCTTTGCGGCAACAAGTGGATATCGCTCTTTCAAGATTTCTAACACCGGCTTCGCGGGTATAAAAATCAATGATATAACTCAAAGCCTTATCATCAAATTTAATCTGCGATTTTGTCAAGCCGTTAGCCTTAATTTGTTTAGCCACTAAATGGCGTTTGGCGATATTGAGTTTTTCAAAATTAGTATATGAATTCAATTCGATAAGTTCAAGACGATCGCGAAGCGGAGCCGGAATATTTTGTAAATAATTCGCGGTTGCGATGAATAAAACATTCGAAAGATCGAAAGTCTCTTCGATATAATTATCTTGGAACAAGATGTTCTGTTCGGGGTCAAGAACCTCAAGCAAAGCGCTTGCCGGATCGCCTTTATACGAAGAAGCAACTTTGTCAACTTCATCCAATAAGAACACCGGATTGTTGACATTGGCATTCTTGATACCTTTGATGATTTTTCCAGGCATAGCTCCGACATAAGTACGTCTATGTCCGCGAATTTCGGCTTCATCTGAAACGCCACCTAAAGAGCATTTGACAAATTTTCGTTCCAAAGCTCTAGCCACCGATTTAGCTAATGAAGTCTTACCGACACCCGGGGGACCATAGAGACAAAGAATCGGAGCTTTTAAAGAATTGGTCATCGATTTAACCGCGATATATTCAACGATTCGCTCTTTGACTTTTTCAAGTCCATAATGATCTTCATCAAGGACCCTTTGGACATTTTCCAAAGAATCATTATCGACTGTCTGTTGATACCATGGTAAGTTGACTAGCCAATCGATATACGTTTTTTCCATCGAAGCTTCAAGCGACGATTGAGGCATCGTCTCATATCGTTTTAATTCGCTTCTAATTTTCTTTTTGACATGTTCCGGATACGGATTATTTTCAATTTTATCTAAAATCGAAGTTTCATCATCTTCATCATTGGTACCATTTAATTCATTCAATTCTTCTTGAATGGCCCGCATTTTTTCGCGTAAGAAATATTCTTGTTGATTTTTTTCTGCTTTATCGCGGACTTTTCGTGTCAGCTTATTTTCAATTTCCAAGCGTTGCACTTCACTATGCACAATCTCGTAAATTTTTTCCAAGCGTTCTTTGACACTTCTTTCTTCAAGCAGTTGTTGTTTGGTGGTAGTATCGATATCAAGGGTCATCGCCAATTGATCACAAAGGGTTCCAGCATTGATTCCGACTTTAAATTGTTGCACAAAATTTTTCGGAAGTTTAATCCATTCCGTAATTCGCATTAATTCATCAACTAATCGCATCATCAATTTTTCTTCGCTTTTTGGATTGGCGGGAATTTCAACGATTTCACTAGCATCTGCGGTAAAAACATTGTTTTCATCATTTGGATAAAGGTGCAAAACATTCGACAAGTAAACTCTTTTAATACCCGTAAGGCGGACTTTATAAGCATTTTTGTTCTTTTTCGATGTATCAAAAGAGTCGATGTTGCATAAAGTTCCTACGTGAAAAAAATCATACGCTTCCGGTTGTTCAATATCGGAATCAATCTGCGTGACGACGGCGATTTTACCTTCATGTTGCTTCAAACTTTCATTGATAGCATTTAAAGAAAAGTCTCTCCCGACTTCAATATCGATAGTGACACTCGGGAAGAGAACTAACTCTTTAGTGATTAAGATTGTAAAATTTGTAGTTTCGTTCATATATTACCTCCTCACTAGACGGGTATATATGGATTCGTCTAGTCGTTATTCTTTTCTAAAAATTCGGTAAATAATCTAGTGCGTAATTGTCTTTCGAATTGATCTTTTTGTGGCTCTAAAGCATCTTTAACCTTTTCGACTTCCATGCCATAAAGAGCACCGAGATTTTCGTATTCTTTTTCTAACAATTCATCAGTAACCGCGATATTTTCGCGTTTGCAAATCTCTTCGACAACAAGTAGCACTTTAAGATTTTTTTCCGCTTCTTTTTTGCGTTCCTCTAAAAGTTTCTCTTCGTCAAGATTGTTAATTCTCAAATAATCGGAGAATTGAAGTCCGTTTTTCTCGACTTGTTTTTTCATATTGTCGATATTGGCCTTAGCTTCTTCTTCGATAATCTGACTACCGATTGTCACTTTGGAAGCCTCGACAATAGTATCAAGCAATTTATCAAGATACTTTGATTTTGCTTGTTGTTCGTTCCGTTTTAAAACTTCTTGTTCAGCATGCTTTTTTAATGAATCTACAGTTTCAACGTCCTTAATTTCGAGTTCTTTGACAAAATCTTCGTTAACTTCAGGAACCACCGCTTCTTTAACATCAGAGCAAGAAACTTCAAATTTTGCCTCTTTACCAGCAAGATTTTCAACATAGTTATCTGGGAATTTGACATTAATTTCACGTGATTCTCCAGCTTTAATTCCGACAAGGGCTTCTTCAAATCCAGGTATGAAAGCATGAGAACCTAGTTTAAGACTGTAGCCTTTGGCTTCGCCACCTTCAAAAGGAGTATCATCGACATAGCCTTTAAAATCGATTAAAACCGTGTCTCCTTCTTTGGCTTCGCCTTCTTTAACTACAAGTGTAGTATGTTCCTTTTGAAGATTTTCAATGAAAGCTTCGACATCTTTTTCTGTTACTTTAACTTCTTCTTTGGCAATCTTCAAGCCTTTATACTCACCTAATTCCACTTGCGGTGGTAAAGCAAAGCTCACTGTAGCGACCATTTCGTCCGCGGAAATCTTTTCGACATTTAAAAGCGGTCTTGAAAATACCGTCAATTTTTCTTCATCGACGACTTTGACAAATTCCTTGTTAACTAATTGAAACAAGGCTTCGTGCATCACTTCTGCTTGATTGATACGTGACTTAGCAATATTTTCCGGGACATGACCTTGACGGAATCCATCGACTTTTAGTTGATCCGCTAATTTTTTAAATTCTTTGTCTTGGGCCTTTTTCCATTCTTCGCCTTTAGTTTCAAATCTAATGACGATTTCTTTGTTTTCTTTGTTTTCAACTTTCTTTTCCATATTGATATAATCCTCCTTAAAATATTTTCAGCAATAAAAATTATATAACCTAGTTGCCGGTTCTTCAAGCGAAATATATTTTAATAAAATATATTGGAGCTTTTTAGTAGAGTTTATCAAGTTTAATATCTCTTAGCAAATTATTTTACGATATTAATTTGATCTTTTAATTAATTTTTTTTTGATTCAAATAAAAACGCATAATTAAAACAAAAAGAAAAACTTGCTTATTACAAAAAAATATTTTCGATAATTTTACTTATATGCATATAAGCAATCTATCAAAAATATTTTGTAATTTAAAATTTAGGTATTAAAAACTAAAAATGAGATTTTCTTCCGAATCGGAATTCACAATATTATTATGTTTATTTTCGTCAATGTTTATATTCTGTTTCTCAAACACATGCTAATAATTAATAAAACAAATGGCGCAGAAAATAAAATAAAGTATAATAATGAATTACCTAATAATTCGAAAACCGCTATAATTCCTACCATAATGGTCAATGCAATTTGTAGGCCAATTCTATTTTTTAATTTTTGTGGCGGTACACATAGCAAACTACCAAGAATGACGATAGCGATTGAGCCTATTAAAATAATAATAGTTATAATCTTCAGCATGTCACCTAAAGATTGAATGCTTTGATCTGCTCCACTGAAGCCGACATTGATCCCTCCTAAAATAATGATACTGCCCAAAGACAATAATGCTCCCAAAACAATCGAAAAAATTGCCGCAATTAACTCCAATGTGCGTTTTGTTTTATTCATAAAAATTCACCCCTTTACACACACTAATAGCATATTTGAGCCGACAATACAATTCAAATGATCTATAAAAAATGTAACTTATATTTTAGTTAGTTATCTAACAAACTTTGGAGATATTCTAAATCCATTTTGATTTCTTCGGTTGTTTTATTAAAATCAAGCGCTATTTTTTCAATATCGTGATTTAATCCTAAATAACTCAAATTTAACTCATAAGCCAAAGCGAAGACATAATCATCTTGATAAACATCGAAAATCGAAAATGGATAATTTTTGATTTCAATCGCGTTTATCATCTCTTTAGCTAAATTTGCCGCTTGCACACTTTCGTGATATTGATTAACGATTTTTATAAATTCTTTATATGCTTTGCGTTCAAACGGCAATTGGTGTTCTTGGGGTGTAAAATCAAACCAATCATTTTGTCGTTTAACTTTAAAAGTTTTTGAGCAATGTTGCTCAATCAAAATGAAAAGGATCAACACTTTGAATTTGTATGCAACATCGCTCTTTAAAAATTTTACGATTTCTTCAAGATGAAGATTGATATTTTGCTTGCTTAAATAATTGATGGCGTAAATCATCTTTTCTTCGTTTCTCGAATGAAGATAAGTGTAAATTTCCGTTATAGAATCATGATGACTACGATGACGTTTTTCTTCTAGAATTCGAGTTTTCAATTCATTCATGAAATCTTCGACTTCCATTGAAATATAGGGCATACTTTTGTATTCTTCAATGACTTCCAATGCTTCGAAAATTCGTTCGTTTTGCAAAAAATAGTCGACGTGAAAACCGATGGTAGTAAGAGGATCTTCTTTTAATAGACAATCGCGATATGACGATAGAAATTCTTGTAACACTTGATCATCTTGAAGTTCATTGATAAGCGCAAAACGCATAAATAAACTTTCCGGATCATCCTTACCTTCCAAACTTTTAAGATTTAATCTTAAACGTGCTTTATCATCCATAATTAAAGCCTTTCGATCAACAACTCATAAAGACAATCGATCTTGGTAAGACGCGATAAGAAATACGCGATGGCAATAGTCAAAAATGCCGGTAACAAAATATATAATCCGTGAGTGTTGAATCCAACCGTGGAAACGATGACCGCCAAGGCCGTTAACGGAGCTTTAGTGACCACTGCAAAACTCGTGAGCATTGAAATCAAGACAATCGGAGCAAAATATTGTTCTTCAAAGCCGAATAATTGGTTACAAGACACACAAACGATCATTCCGCTCAAAGCCCCAAAGCAAATTATCGGAACCACCAAACCGCCGGTAGCCGTCGAATTGGCCGAAAAAATCGTATAAACAAAACGGAATAAAAGAAGTCCTAATAAGATTAAAATCGATTTTTCTTCTAAAATCATCGCAATAATTCTTCCACCAGAGCCACTTCCTATCGCGAAGAAAAACGAAACGAGCAAAGCGAGAATGAACATCCAATAAATTCGATATTTGACGAAAAAATTCTTTTTGTGTTTCGCTAAAAAATCTTTCAAACGAATGAGCAATAAAACGAACAGTGATCCGACGATGACGTTTAATAAAATCACGAAAATCAACGGATAATATTCTTCAAATCCCAAATCAGTGGTGATATCCATCGTTAAAAGGTGATGGTGATTAATTAAAGAACTGATAAAGAATGCGACAAAAACGATAATGATCGTCCTAATGATAATCTTGATATTAAAGCGATGAAGACTTTCTTCAAAAGTATAAAAGATACCCGCTAACGGTGATAAAAAAGCGCAACCGAAACCTGCTCCAGAAGCGATGGCCACTTCATCTTCATCATCGTCTTTAAACCAATCATTGACCATCAAAGACGCATTTCCACCTAAGACAACCGAAGGTCCTTCACTGCCTAAACCAAGTCCCGCAAAAAAGGAAACAATCGAATTTATAAACATCAAAGGCATCGTTTTATACCATTTCATATTGTCGAGTTTTTTGCGGATGTTAACCTCTAGTTGTGGAATTCCACTTCCAGCGATATTCGTATCGAAAGTAACCAAAAAATGAGCGATAAAGGCTAAAGCCGCCACTACGACTACAACGATAAGTGCAATCATAATGTTTTGAGTTGCAAATAGTTCTTTAGAAGCGTCGATTACTAAATTTGCGCATAATTGATAAGTTCCAACAATCAATCCTACGAAAAAACCGGTGATGATTGCTTTAATTCCATAGTAGAGAATTTTTAAAATCTTTTCTTTCATATTCAGACCTCAAAACTTGTTTTTAATCATATCATAAAGTCTTGGTTTTGTTAACGAGAAGCAACGAAATTAAAAAAAGCAATCATAGCGATTGCTTAAATTCGTTATTGTTTTTCTCTTCATCATATAATTCATTTAACAATTCAAGAAATAAATCACTAGCACTGTAAAGTGGACCGATCGTCACTTCTTGGCGTTTTTCAAGATAACGTTTTCGGAAAAGATCCCATTTTTTTAATTTCTTTAAATATGCAATCTTTTCTTCAATATCATTTGAACCATCTACCTTCACTAACGTATAGCGATTGGTAAACCGATCGTAAATTAAGCGTGAATAACCTTCGTTGCCTTCATCAAAGATGAGCGAAATTTTAATATCGGTATATTTGCGACCTTTACGATTCGAAATAGCGGCGCTGAAAATAAATGAGGAATCACTGATTTCGAAAAAGTTTACGCCCTTTACGGCACGATTTAATGCTTCACGCAAACTTTCTTTAATCAATTGAGGATTTTCCCACTGGTCTTTCAAGGCTTCGGTAATCAAAATTTGAAATTCGCAATCGACATATCCGCTTTTTGAATCCTTAATCAACAAGGATGAGCCACCACCATAAAAAAGCAAATATTCAAAAGACAATTGACGGCGCAATATATGTTGCACTTTTTGCATAATTTTGCCAGTAAAAGCTCGTAAAAAATGAGATTCACTTTTGGATATATATTTAAACACCATATCACTCCTTAACACACTAACACTAACACTTTAATTATAAAATGCATCACAAATCGGTGCAACTAAATAACTCTTTTAAAAGCATTTCCTTTCTTAAGCACCACAAAAGGATATTTTTGTCACAGAATAATAAAAAGTGACAAACTTTGTCCTTTATTAGCGATGGTTATTTCCAAAAACTTTTATCAGATTTTTCTTAAACATCGTTTTTGTTATTGAATTTATCTTAATTTGTGGTAATATTAAGACGCTGGCCACATAGCTCAGCTGGATAGAGCAACGGCCTTCTAAGCCGTAGGCCGGGGGTTCGAATCCCTCTGTGGTCACCATTACGATAAATAAAGGACTATACATAATTGTAGCCCTTTTTTTATTTAAAAGCGATTAGTATAATTTTAAATTGATATTTTATATAGTATAGTTACGATAACATCAAAGATGGAGCGTTGACAGTTATTGTAAATTTTTAATATAATTTAATTAGAAATAATAACCGAGAGATATCGGTTACATAAGGAGAATGGGCGATGATTAAATTCACAAAGTTACAAGAATCTGAGTTGGAAGAATGGTTACATTTATGTGTTAATTCCTTCAATCATAATATCTTTAGTGAAATGTTGTATAGTTATTTTAAAAATCATTTTATCAATGATCCAAACCATAATTTTAATGATATTTATATTGCCAAAGATCACGAACAAATTATCGCTTCTTTAAGAATCTTTAAGCGCGAAATGTACATAGAAGGTATTAAAGTACCCTTTGCCGGAATTGGCGAAGTTTGCACCAAGCGTGAATATCGTCATCAGGGAATCTCTTCAAAACTGATTGAAATGGCTTTAGAAGATCAAAAGCAAGCCGGATATGTATTTGCTTATTTAGGAAGTGGCATTCCAGATTTTTATCGCCGTTTCGGATTTGAATCAACTACTTATCGTTACAATCGCATTTTAATTCACCAACGTGACATTCATGAAAATTATGAAGTGAAAAAAATCAGCGGTAATGAAATTCGGCAAATATACGATACTTTCTCTTCAAAATTAAATGGTCCTATCGTTAGAGATGATTTTTATCTCAGTCATTGGACAACTACCGAATTACGTAATCCGCATGGCTTATACAAAGATGGTCAATTGGTCGCTTATTTGGATTATGGTGAAAAAGATGGTGGCTTAATCATCCGAGAATATGGTGAATTAGGCGAATATTTTGATGATTTTATCTCGTTAATCAAATTGCGAACTAGCCTTATTTTAGTTCCTGATGTGATCAATACCTCGCATCTTATTTTAGAAAAAGTAGAACGTCGCGGTCGCATGGTGATCTTGTTAAATAAATTTGAAAAACAAGATCTCAAATTTAATCTAACGAGTGATATTCTAGAAAAATTAAATCATAATTATACTTTTTGGCGCACTGATTATTTTTAATCCTTAGTTTTTAAAACTAATATAACCATTACAAAAAAGCCTAATATAAAGGCTTTTTTAATAATAAATATTGCTTTAAACTCATAAATAATTAATCATATTAAGAAATATTTGTATAAACTGAAAATTTTTAATTCTAAAATATTAATTGAAAATATAATAATTTTGATCTTACACTTATTTTTTTGTGTAAATAAGACACGTAGCAGATGTTAAAAATAAAAGTGACCTCATACATGCAACTAAATATAACACTCATTCCATAATTTTGTTCCAAAAATCCCCAATTAATTTGTTCTAGCCAACTTGCACCATTTCAAACATATTTTAATTCGTTTGTTTGATATTCGTTTACTATTTTTCAATAATATTTTTTATTTTAGTTTTTATTTTCAAATAATCCTTATAAACTACTTTAAATTGAATTTTTTCTCCTGAATCTAATTTGAAAGTAATTAAACCACCTGCTTGTTGTTTATAGATAGGAACTATTGGTAGTGCATACCATTTACACACATAATATTCAGCATATCTAATTTGATTTATTGCATACTTATGATTTAAAAATACAAATTCATCATTATTTAAAATAAATTCCTTTTTACTTTTATGGTTTACTATAAAACAAGTTATTAAAGATAAAATCATTAAAGATAAGCAAATGGCATAAGAAATTAGAATTCCTTTATAAGCAATAATTTCTTGTTCTTTTACCAAAGAGATAATTAAAATAATAGTTGTTAACAAAAAACCAATATTTGGAAATAGAATTGCTCTAACAATAGATTCAAATAAATTTAATTTAATTTTTACCATGCATTGTGCTCCTATATAAAACAATAAATATTTTTCCCTATGTTTAAAATAATCTTTTTATTTCCACTACCAAGCGTCAACAAAATTTAACATAGCTAAATATTAAGTTGTTTAATTTTATTTTTTATAATTTCAGAAACCAAAATCCAAAAATCCTTATCATAATTATAGACCACTTTCTTTATGCCTTTACGCTTTTTATTTATCAGTGACATCTTATAAGGTTCTTCTAAAAATGGGTCAATATGATAATTTTCCATATTATAAATAAGATTAATGTCTACTTCATTAAATTGTTCCCAAACATAAATTTTTAATTTAAATAAATCATTTTGAAATAAATATTGATTCCCCATCGTATTTTCAAACAATAATTGACAATGATACTCATCAATTAAAAATTCAAATGCCTTTATAATATTAGGATTTTTCATATCTCATACTACCTTTCTAAAATAAAATGTTTTGTTATTTACTTTTAATTGATTTGTATTTCTTATGCTTTGTGTTAATTATGATGAAGTCACCATCATTATCATTAATGAACATCTTTATATCATTACAATAAATTACAACACATAGTTCATAATTTTCGATAATCTCAAGAATATGTATAACATTATTAAAATCACTAGCAATATCAAAATTGTAGTAATTTTTGTATGTTTCTACATTGATGATATTAATGCCACCAAAATTATTCAAACACCTTATTTCATTAATAATTTTAGATTGATTTTTATTTAAGGAAAAATTAAAAATGAATTTATCGTTTAATGAGTCAAAAAACAATTCCAAATAGCTAATAATATTTTTTATTTTAAAAATTTTATCACTATATAAGTATTTTATCATAATTTGTTTTTCCATTTATATTTTTCCTAAATCAAGAATACATTTATTAATTTGTTTTTCTAATTATACCACAGATAATCAATGTAATTTAAGTAATTTTACCTCACCATAATTTTTTACTTTTTGATAGTTTATTCCTATTCTGTATTTATAAAATGTAGCTAGAATCGCCTTAACATTTATCATACTTGTATCATTAAGATTGTTCCATCATTAAAAATTTTTTCCTTACAATTTCCCTACATAAAAGTTAAAAAGCCCTACTTTTAGGGCTTTTAATAACCAATGGAGCAAGTAGCGGGAATCGAACCCGTGCAACCAGCTTGGGAAGCTAGTGTTCTACCATTAAACTATACTTGCGTTTTTTTTATTATAACAAGAAGGCTTATAGCTCGCAATCCTTTATTCAGTTATTTATGCTTCCAAGAATAATATTCATGATCTCTTTCTTCATCGATTGAAGTATGATCATCATCGTAAAGATAAAACGAACATCTTTCGTAAAGATCTTTAAAAATTTCGAGATTGAGTTTTGCTTTCATGCCATTAGAAAAGACCAAAAACTTGCCATGTTCAAGTTTAACATACGAAGGTTTGAAAAAATTATCCGTACCTATTAGAAGCACAAATCCATCTTTCAATAAAGAAAGTGCTTCATCAAAATTACCGACCTTTTCCATGCTATTTTTTCAATGATTGGTTTAAAAGTTCCATTTTGGTTTTATACATTTTTTCACTCATATCAAGATAATGAATATGAGGATTTTCAAAGCGTTGTTCTTCAGGCCAAATCTCATGATCAAGTTGCTGACGGACATAATCTCTAATTTCATTTAACGCTGGTGAATGATAGACACATTCCCCTTTTACAAAAAGTGGGACTTGCAACAAGCGAATCGAAAAATCTTCAAAACAATCTTTTTTCCATGGTTTTTTCGGATCGACATAGCGATATGGTTTTTTAAGATCGACTTCTTCATCCCATAACGTCAATAAATCCGCAATCGCATAACCATTTTTATTAAACACACGATAAACCTTCTTTAATCCCGGATTAGTAATTTTTTCAACGTTTTCCGATATTTTAATGCGTGGAACAAAGGTTCCGTTTTGTTCCACAGCAACTAATTTATAGACAGCGCCGAAAACCGGTTCAGAACGAGAAGTAATCAAACGTTCTCCAACTCCGAAACTATCGATTTTCGCCCCTTGATCGATAAGTGATGCAATCGTAAATTCATCTAGTGAATTAGAGACGATAATCTTACAATCTTCAAGGCCATTAGCATCTAACATTTTTCGCGCTTCTTTAGAAAGATAAGCAAGGTCGCCACTATCAAGGCGAATTCCTTTTAAACGCTTATTCATCGGTGCTAAAACTTCTTTTGCCACTTTTATAGCATTCGGCACTCCGGAATTTAAAACATCATAAGTATCGACCAATAAGACGGTATTGTCCGGATAATTGAGTGCATAACGTTTAAAAGCGTCATATTCACTTTCATAGAACATTACCCAACTATGAGCCATCGTACCGCTGACGGGAATATTAAACATTTGTCCTGAAAGAATGGTCGCGGTCGAACTAACACCACCGATGTAACTAGCCCTTGCGCCATATACCGCAGCATCGACATTATGTGCGCGTCTAGCTCCAAAATCACTAACCCCTCTTCCTTTAGCGGCTTTGACGATGCGATTGGCTTTCGTAGCAATCAAAGATTGATGATTCAATTCCAAAAGAATCGCCGTTTCGACTAATTGAGCATCGATAAGTGGCGCAACAACGGTCAAAATCGGTTCGTTAGGATAGATGATGGTACCTTCCTTGAAAGCGTAGATATCGCCGCGAAAATGAAATTCACGAAGATAATTTAAAAACTCATCTGAAAAGAGATTCTGCTTTTTTAAGTACTCGATATCTTCGTCATCAAAATGTAAATTTTCAATATATTCGATAATTTGTTCAAGTCCAGCCATAATCGCAAAGCCACCATCATCAGGATTTTTACGATAAAAAACATCAAATGCCACTCTTTCATCGGTATTGTGGTTATTGAAGTAGCCATTACTCATCGTCATTTCATAAAAATCCATGACCATTGAAATATTTCTCTTTTCAAACTGTTTTTTCATATCTTTTGCCTCTCGCTTAGATTATACACTCTTTTTTGGTTTAAGCAATGTTTGTTAAAAACGATCGATAAAAATTTATTGCAAACTTTTACTATTATTTTTCAGAAATATTAGCGACAGATTTTAAAACATACTTTGTCTTATCGTGTTCTTTTTAAAGTTAACTAACCATTAAAAAAACCACGCAACGCGTGGCTGAATATTCATTGGTTGCAGGGATAGGATTTGAACCTATGACCTCCGGGTTATGAGCCCGACGAGCTACCAAACTGCTCTACCCTGCGATGTGATTTCTTTAGTATCATATCATCATAAATTTTTAATTGCAAGTTTTTTATTATTTAATTATGAACTAGTCCTTTTAAAGCATTTAACTTTTTTTATTTTCGTCTTTTTCTTTTAAAAAGACTAGCACAACATAATTAAACACGAAAATAATATATGCATATTTTAAAAATAATTAACTTATTTCTTGAAATTTTTTTAATTATTGTTTAGAACAATAGACAATATGCTTGTTTTAACTATAGAGTATGATTAAAACACCTAAAGAAGCATATATCCCCTCACCTTCAAGCTTTTTTCAAACTTGAAATTTTCCGAATAATTGTGTATTATAGAAAGCGGTTACAAATGTAGCGTATTATATTATCGACATTAATAATTTTATATTTGTTAGAAAGGAATTTGACTATGGATCACTTTACATTAAATTACCTTGGAAAAGTAGAAACTTTTGCTAAAAGAGTGCGCTTACTGGATCTCATCGATAAAGAGCAACAAAAAAATTACATATGCGCCAGTGTCAACAATGTGACAAGAAGTCTTGACTATGAAGTATATTACGATGCAAACATCAACTTTTTAGACACACGAGATTATGAAGCGATTAAAATTTACGAAACCTCGTTAAGATATATTGCTGCGATGGCAATTAAAAATCTGTACCCAAATCTTAACGTTCGTTTTTCTTATAACATTTCACGTTCGATTTTTTGTCAATTTTTAAATTTAGAAACACGATTAGAACCGCGTATGGTGCGTTCAATCGAACAAGAAATGCGACGGATTATCGCCGCAGATTATCCTTTATGCCGCAAAATTGTCTCCAATGCTGAGGCATTAAAGATCTATCGCGACAATAACTATGACGATAAGATCGACATCCTTCAATATCGCCCTGAAAAGACCGTTCACTTATATGAATGCAATGGTTATTTAAACTATATGTATGAATTTATGGTCCCCTCTACCGGTCATATCAAAGACTTCATCATTAGAATGTATCCACCAGGATTCATCATTCAATATCCTAGAAGCGAATGTGACGGAAAAATTCCTCAATTTGAAGATGCACCTCGTTTTGGGAAAAGCTTAAAGCAATCGTATAATTGGGCTCGAAAAGTTCGCGCGGACTCGATTGCTTCCATAAACCATTACGTCAACAAAGAAGGAATTATCGACTTTATCAATCTTTGCGAATCCAATCACAATAACATGCTAGCTGAATTAGGTCGGAAAATTACCGAAGACATCGATAGCATTCGTCTCATTTGCATTGCCGGACCATCTAGTTCTGGAAAGACTACTTTCGCCAATCGTTTACGTTGTGAATTGCTTTCGCTTGGATTAGAGCCGATTAGAATTTCAATCGATGATTATTATTTACCGAAGTCTGATATTCCAGTTGGAGAAGATGGAGAACCGGACTTAGAATCTTTAGAAGCTCTTGACGTAGATTTGTTCAACCAAAATATGCTCGATCTTATTCAAGGCGAAGAAGTACAGTTGCCTCGTTTTGATTTTAAATTAGGTAAACGTGTTCCCGGTCGTGTTTTACAAATTCGCGAAGATCAAATTATCATCATTGAAGGGATTCACGCTTTAAACGAGCAACTTACAAATCTTATTCCAAAACATCAAAAATTCAAGATTTACATTGCCCCTCAGGCTCAAATCAATATTGACAACCACAACCCCATCTCTTTAACTGAATTAAGGTTGCTACGACGTATTGTTCGCGATAAAAAGTTCAGAAATGCTTCGGCCGAAGAAACCATACAAATGTGGCCTTCCGTTCGCAAAGGAGAATTCCGTTGGATATATCACTGCCAAGAAGATGCCGATTATGTTTTTAACTCCCTTTTATCATATGAAGTGTGTGTTATGAAAAAATATGCTTTGCCGGTTTTACAAAAAATCGATAAGGATTCTCCATACTACATGATGGCTTCGCGCTTGATTAAATTCTTAAAATATTTTGTCGATATGGATGACTCCTACGTTCCGTGTAATTCATTGCTTCGCGAATTTATCGGAGAGTCGTGTTTTCA
Source organism: uncultured Bacilli bacterium (assembly GCA_947627505.1). Lineage (GTDB taxonomy): Bacteria > Bacillota_I > Bacilli_A > RFN20 > CAG-449 > CANQAG01. The sequence continues at coordinate 85,277 of CANQWG010000002.1, forward strand.
AGATGTATAGTTTGAATCATTAATTGAAAATCATCGAAAGATACTTCGATGATTTTTATTAATCACATTATTAGGTATTTAAAAGCAATCGTGTTAAAATATCGAAGTGATGAAAATTACTTTTACGGAGGTTTTTTATATGGATAAAATTAACAATAAAACTTTTGACCAAGAACGGGCGTTATATTCAATAAAAAATACTCTCGTTGAAAACTGCCGTTTTGAAGGTCCTAAAGATGGAGAATCCGCTTTAAAGGAAAGTGAAAATATCGAGGTCAACAATTGTTACATGGATTTGCGGTATCCGTTATGGCATGTTAACAAATTACTCTTAGCAAATAGTACTATGACCAAAAATTGTCGTGCCGCTTTATGGTACACAAAAGATGCCTTAATTGACCACACGACGATGAACGGCATTAAAGCGCTTCGCGAATGTCGCAAAATCACCTTAAAAAATTGCCTTATCAATTCCCCGGAATTTGGTTGGCGTTGTCATCAACTGAAACTCGACGAATGCAAGATCAAAGCCGAGTATGCTTTTTTTGAAAGTCGTAATATAAAAATCAGCAACATGAAACTTCGTGGCAAATATTCTTTTCAATATACTCAGAATGTTGAAATTTCGCAATCTACTTTAAAAACCAAAGATGCGTTTTGGCACGCAAAAAATGTGGTAGTTCGCAATAGTGTTCTTATTGGAGAATACATCGGATGGTATTCAAATGGTTTAACTTTAATCAATTGTCACATTAAAGGAACCCAGCCTTTTTGCTACTGTAAAAATTTAAAATTAATTGATTGCACGACCGAAGATTGTGATCTCGCTTTTGAATATAGCGATGTCGAAGCGACCATTAATGGTTCGCTGATTTCAATAAAAAATCCACTTTGTGGAACGATAATCGTCGATAATCTAGACGCTATCATCACCGAAGACAGCAAATATCAATCATCTGCGAAAATTGTAGTTAAAAATCAATTAAAATAAAAGCTGATCAATGAATTCAATTTTTATTATCATCATTCTTTTTCGAATTGAAAAATAGAATTTTTTCTTTATAGAGAATTTGTTGTAAAGTCTCTAAATAAATCGAACGCATTTCGAGGTACTTTTTGGAATCTACTTCGCGATGTTTTTCAAGAATCGAAGTAAAAATTTCTTCTAATCTTAAGAAAGTTTCATATAAAGAAATAATCGTTATTTCACAAAAATATTCTTTATTGGAGTAAATTAAAATCGGAGAACTATGGGCGATCTCACTTGACATTTCATACACTTTGGAATACGAAGATAAGCCCGCGATTGTTTCAACGCCGTTTCTAAAATTAAGTTTCATATTCGGATAATCTTCAGCGACATTTTTTACTGAATATAGCCATCCGTATTCGATAAACTTTTTGAGATCTTTCGACTTTAAGTCATGCTCTTTCATCTTCGCTTTCATCTCTTCAAAAAGTTGATCTTGTTGGTTCTTGTCCGTCAATTCATCGCGGAAAGCTTTGATATATTCGATATGACGAGCGTAAACTTCGGATACTTCTGGGTAACGATTCAAGATCGCGATAATCGATTCGATTTCGTGTATCGTTCGCCAAGTTGAAAATGCTTCGGTTTCAAAACCATCGTTAAGAAGATTTAAGGTGCTCTTCATCATCGAAAAAGCCTTAAAGCACATATCGATTACAAATCGTTCTTCACTTAAAGGTTTCAATTTCATCATTCGATCGATGATGAAATTCAAATAGAAGTTCAAAGTGGTACTCACTGGCGAATACTTACTTAAATATGCTTGGCTTTTAAAAGTTAGAATCTCATTATAAATGATCTTATCGCAAATCGATAAGCTCAATTTTTCTTTAAAAGCGCTATCGTTTTGCAGATTGTTAGTGGAACTAAGATCTAAACCTCCGATTAAATATGCATACTCCGCGTAAATATAATTCAATATCATCATCGGGTTTAAATATCTGATGTCGATATTGCCGGTATTATTGAGATACTTAATCACCGCTTTATACATATCATAAGCGAAGGATTCATCCATCGCTTTGGAGATATTTAAAGAACTGAAAAGTTTATGGAAAGCCTCTTTGCTATTCATAAGCGACCTCTTCTAAAGCAACATTTAAATTTTTGGCTAGTTCACGAAGCGCCGCTATTTTGTTTTCACTCAATGTCGAAGAGTAGATGATCTTTCTTACAACCGGCGCCAAAAAACGATCGTTGATCAAATTATTTTTATCTAAGATTGCAACATAACTACCTTCGATTTCGTGACACATGGCAAGTTTTAACAATTCTTTGATATCGGAAAAATCATATGTCAATTCTAATTCTTCCTTAGTTAAGCAAGGAAAAAAGTTTGCTACCAAATCCTTGTATCCTTTATCATCGAGAAATCCAAAATCAATTTCCACCCAAAAGGTCGTCGGCTCCACTAACGTAAAATAGTGATCATAAAAATAACGAACCCGAAAGCATTCGTTAAATTTATTCATCGTCGGAATATAAAGTTCTTCGTGATCTTCAAAAACCGAATCGTGTAAGGCTAAAGGTTCAAAGTTGATAGTTTTATCCATCAAAGCAAAAAGATCCGGATAGACATTTTCATTATTAATTCTTACCGACAAAAAATTGCATGGCATATATAATTTTTTGAAAAGCCAATCTTTTTTTTCAAGAATCGCTTTATAGACGATACTATCATCTTCCGAGTACAAATCAAGAAAATTTTTAAGATACTTATTCACCGACTTTCACCTCGAAATTACTATATCACGTTTTAGTAATAAATGAAACCTATCGTATCACGAAATGACGATTTAGCATGACTCGTTTCTTTGTAATTTTTTTATTGCTTGATATAAAAACTCATCTTCATTTGAATCTTTGGAAAGACGATAATTTTTAATTTTATCTTGATATATCGTCATTGCGATAGTTAAAGCAATTAACCTAGACCCTGTTAAAGAAGGATGTTTTTCATCATCGTCGTAAAGGTCTAATCGAGGATTTGACTTTAAAGCCAATTTAAAAGCAGTGCCCACTTGAATGACATGTATCTTGTTATATGAAGCGACCTCTTGATATGCCGTCAATAAGCGATTTTCCATTTCATCATAAGAAATTCCTTTATTTTTGAGTTCCAAAGGAAAGGCAAAAGTTTCATAAAGATAGATATCGATATCTTTTTTGATTGATTTCAGCTTGTTGACTAATATATTGACACTTTTTTCAAATAGCGATCGATCAGTATAAGGACGAGTGCTATATTCTTGGATGATGCAAAGATCAAAATCAGAAAAATTGTTAAGCATTGAATCTAAATTTTTCTTGTCTTCAGATGACGGATTTACGACATCGAAAAGCGTCATTCCGCCTCGAGTATACGAAGATATTTCAAGCTCGATATTATTTAAAAGCAGAATTTGCTTTAAAATCTGTGGCATTTCATGATAATAAGTAAAACTATTGCCAATCAATAGACAATGACGATAATTTTTCATTTTTTAGCCCTCTTTTTCATTGAAGTCATGCGATAGCTGACATCGATTAAAGGTACTATTTTTTCAAATGGAATAGTTCCATCTAGAATGATGGAACACCAATGTTTTTTATTCATATGATATGCAGGTAAAATTCCTCTTTCTTTAAGCAATAATTCAATTTGTGAAGGCTCATTTTTTAAATTTAAAACCTCAACATTGCCTTCTTTTTCAATACCTAGTTTTCGTTTTGGAACTCTCATGATGATTCCATACCACACTTTAGTATCATGATGGCGAAAGACAGCATCATCAAAGTCATCTTTCCATAAATATTCTAAATTGTCATTATATTTTTCTTTGACATAATTCGATATTTTAATAGTTAATTGGCTATCTAATTCTCGACTTGTGCAACTATCAATTATCCGATTTTCAATCTTTTCCACTTCCTCGCGCATTGAAATTACAAAGCTTCCATTAGCACCTATTACATCGATTAAATCATATGGTTCATTTAATTCTTTTTCGATAATTTGATGCTTTAAGCAATGATTTTTATCAATGGTTACTATCAACAAAAAATTGTCATCCATAATCGATTGTTCAAAGTAATAAATCTCATCTTTCAGTTTAAAACCATATAAAAGCAATCGTTCAAAATCAAATTTAAGGTCATTGTCAATCATTTTTTTGCCTCATCTATAGTCTTCATGAATCATGTTGCACAATCATTATATCAATTACTGTACCAATTTAAAAATATTGTGTGTTAATAGTGATATTTTTTTTGATACGCTTTGATGAAGCAAATGGTCATAATAACGGCTAAAAAATCGGCAATCGGCGCTGATATCCAAATGCCATCCAAACCTAGTAGCATTGGGAAAACAATAACGCTCGCGGCTTCAAAGACGATCGTTCTAATAAAAGAAATAATCGCGGAAATAACGCCATTGTTTAAAGATGTAAATAAAGCAGAACCAAATGTTACCACACCGCTTAACAAAAAGCATATTGAATATAGTTCAAAAGCTCGGATTGTCATCGCCATCAAGACTTGATCTTGGCGCGTAAAAATCCATGATAACGGGTACGCACATGTTTCTGAAACAATAAACATCAATAGTGAAGCGACAATAATAATCCGCAGACATTTTTTTCTTAAGTTTTTTAATTCATCATCATCTTTAGCGCCATAATGAAAGCCGATGACAGGACCGATTCCATTTGAAAATCCGGTAAACATCGAATAAAAAATCATGCTGACATACATTAAAACCCCATATGCCGCCACACCATTTTCCCCAGCGTATTTAATCAATTGCAAATTAAATAGAATGCTGATTAACGATGTTGAAATACTCGAAACGAACTCCGAAGATCCATTGAATAACGCCCGCAAAATCATTTTAAAATCAAAATGCGTCCTTCCTAAGCGGAGAAGACTTTTATTTTTAAAGGCAAAATAAAATATCGGGATGACACCTCCTACCACTTGACTCAATGAAGTCGCTAAAGCTGCCCCGATGATTCCCCAATTAAAAACTCCGATAAATAGAGCATCTAACACAATATTTGTAATTCCAGCAAGAATCGTTATCACTAAACCTAAATGCGGTTTTTCTGCTGTTACCATGAATGTTTGAAATTCATATTGTAAAATCCAAGCTGGCAGTGCTAAAAGCAAGATACTGGCATATTGAACGCAATATTCTAATATCTCCCCTTCCGCTTTTAAAGCAATGGCCAAAGGACGAATAAAAATTAATCCGACAATCGTCATTAAAAGACTTAATCCACTAGAAATGTAAATAAATAATGAAAAAAGACTATTTGCCTTTTCGCGATTTTGCTCTCCTAAAGTTTTAGCAACAATCGCACTGCCTCCAACTCCAAACATATATCCAATCGTACCTAAAATATTTAAAACCGGGAAGATAAGACAAATTGCTGCGAATGGTTTAGAACCGGCAAAATTTGTGACAAATAAGCCGTCAATAATGCCATAAATAGAACAAAAAATCATCATTACGATCGTAGGAATCGTAAAGCGAATGATTTTTTTATAGCCAAAATGATCAGATAATTGGATTTTAATAGTATCTCTCCGCTTCTAAAACTTTTATGAAGTAACCGAAATATTAAAATTGCTTGATATTTAATTGATTCGTTATCACATAAACGCTCTTATATAATATAACTTTTCTTTCAATTTGATGTCAACTTAGCAATTTAATACTATCTAAAATCGCATAATCTAGTAAATCTTATATAGTAGAATTATCATTCTAATCATGCTACAATTATTTCATGTCAAATATCGCAATCAGTGTTGTTGTCGCCATCCATGGTGTGGCTGAATATTTAAAAAAATGCCTTTCTTCGCTCGTCGAGCAAGATTTTTCTTATGCTTACGAAGTTATCTGCGTTAATGATAACCCGATTGATGATTCTCCTAATATCATCGACGAATTTGTGAAACAATATCCGACTATTTTTAAAAGAATCGATGTTATAAACAAAGACCTTTCTTTAACAAGAAACGATGGGATCAAAGCAGCTTTAGGAGAATTCATTTGTTTTGTTGACGGCGATGATTTTGTTTACCCTCATTATTTAAAAGTTTTATATAGTTTAGTTAAAGACACAAATCTCAATATCGGTGTCGCCAATTATCAAGTGTCGATCAATGGTCGAAAAAAGACTTTGCTTTCCAATCGCCTTGCGTTAAACGGAATCAAAAATCAAAATAAAGCTATCAAAGCTCTTTTAGGTGATATCAGATGCCGCGCTTACGCTTGGAATAAAATTTATCGTCGCGATTTTTTATTATCACATAATCTACTTTTTAAACCCGCAAAAATATATATCGAAGACATCCTTTTTAATTATGAGGCTTTTATTCTTTGCGATAAAATCAACTTTTCAAAAGAGAAAATCTACTGCTATGTACAAAGAGATAATTCCTTGTTTCACGAAGAACCATCTTTAAAACTTGCCGACAAATTTCTACAATCTTCGATTTTAATTAGATCCCTTTCTTTTATTCATCATCTTCCTAAAAAAAGTTTGAGAAATTACTTTGTTTCAAAACATTTTATGCTTTTCTTTTTGTTCTACATTCAAAAAATTGCTGCGCCAAAATCGAAATACAAAGATTACGTCAAAACTTTAAAAGCCATCTATCGCGCTTCGGATAGCAAAACGTTAACGCAAATAATTTTGCCTTCTTCGAAATGAAGTAATTTTTTCATTTTTCATTAATGCTCTAAGTATAGTTTTTTTATTTTACGATTGGTATAATGTAACCATGTCAAATATCGCAATCAGTGTTGTTGTCGCCATCCATGGTGTGGCTGAATATTTAAAAAAATGTCTTTCTTCGCTCGCCGAGCAAGATTTTTCTTATACCTACGAAGTTATCTGCGTCAATGATACTCCTAACGATAATTCTCCTAATATCATCGACGAATTTGTGAAACAATATCCGACTATTTTTAAAAGAATCGATGTTATAAACAAAGATCTTTCTTTAACGAGAAACGATGGAATCAAAGTCGCCTTAGGAGATTTCATTTGTTTTGTTGACGGCGATGATTTTGTTTACCCTCATTATCTAAAAGTTTTATATAGTTTAGTTAAAGACTCGAATCTCAATATCGGTGTCGCCAATTATCAAGTGTCGATCAATGGTCGAAAAAAGACTTTGCTTTCCAATCGCCTTGCGTTAAACGGAATCAAAAATCAAAATAAAGCTATCAAAGCTCTTTTAGGTGATATCAGATGCCGCGCTTACGCTTGGAATAAAATTTATCGTCGCGATTTTTTATTATCACATAATCTACTTTTTAAACCTTTTAAAGTTTATATTGAAGATACTATTTTCAATCTTGAAGCATTTCTTCATTGTGAAAACATTATGTTTACTAAAGCAAAAGTTTATGTTTACGTATATCGAAATAACTCTGTGATGAACGAAGATTCTTCTTTAAAGGTGGTCAATAAGATTCTTCATACTGCCTTCAAAATTCGTCAAATTGCTTTTGAAAATCACATTCCTAGTAAAAAATTGAGATTTTACTTTTTTTCAAAACACGTTTTATTTTTATCGATGTTTTACCTTCAAAAAGTCGCTTCTCCAAAATCGAAGTACAAAGATTGTATCAAAACTTTAAAATCCATTTATAAGGCTTCAAATAACGGGGATTTATCAAAAATAAATTTATCGATTGATTAAATTAGCATTGTTATATTCATTTAAGTTTTTTTATTGTATAATGAATACATAGTAGGAGATAAATATGAAAGAATTTAACTTAATTTGTAAAGAAGTAGAATCGCTAAACGTTCTTGAATATACCGCGATTCTCGAAGAAAAAGCCACTAAGCTCATCCCGGCTTTAAACGCGATAAGCGAAGATGAAATTCAAGGAACAACGCTTTTTGCCGCGTTCATTTTAGGGTCCATCGTCGCCGATAACAAAATCGACGAAAGCGAATACCTTTTGATGTATCCATTGCTCAGTCTCTTTTTCGGTGAAAACGTCGACTATGAATCTTGTAAATTGATGGCCCGTTATTTTCGAAAAGAAAATAAAGAATTGAAAAAATATCTCGATCTTGTAACGGATCTTTTAGGATTGCTTTCCGACGAATTAAAAGAAGATCTCATCGTAGTGTGTCTTCTTATTTGCGCCATTGACGGAAAAATTTCGCTTAAAGAAAAACGTTGGATTAAGCAACTGATTCGCGAATAAAAAGTAAAGGCACAAAAAAACCGTTAAAACAAATAGCTTTAACGGTTTTTTTATTTAGATTAATTATTATTTTTTGGCTAAAAGTTTATTGATTACAGGAAGCAAAGCGAATAATCCGGCGATTATAAATAATATACCGGAAATAATCCACCCGATTCCAAGACTATAACTTCCGGTTAGTTGTGCAACTGTAACCAAAGTATCGTTAGCAGATTTAAAGGCCGTCAACTCAAAGAATGCAAAGACTCCGGCAACCACCAAAAGAATCGCAGCAATTAAATTTAATAATCCATTAAATTTACCTAATACTTTAACACCAAAAAACGGGAGAACAATTGTTACCACTAAAATCAATAAAGCCACAAGTGATAAAATCCACGCAAGTATTCCTGCCCACGGCATTCCATATTGAGCATCTGAACCACCGAATATTCCAACGAGACCTGAAATGTTTTCAGAAGCATCGCTGATTTTTAAGGTATATACCACAGATGGGGTAACCATCAATAAAATGAATGCGACTAATGCGAATAAACAAGAAAGAAAACCTGAACATTTTAATAAGCTTTTCATAAGGCACCTCCTTTCTAAACTCATACGCAAAAATCAGTATGATTTTCGTACTTTATTATGCGACATTTTCCAAGATATCGCAATAGATATTTTACCAAAAGTTCGAAATTATCCCTTTAATTCACTTTTAAAAAAAGATTCTAATTTATCAAAAGGTATGCGATCGATGCGATCGTAAAGATCAATGTGCTCAGCATCTTCAACCACATACATTTCTTTAGGTTCAGCAGCCATTTGATAAACTTTTTCACTGAAAAATTTTGAATGAGCACGATCACCGACGATAAGTAGAATCGGTCGCGGTGCGATCTCTTTTACATGATCAAGAAGATTGAAATTGATCATCGCTAAATCACTAGTTGTCGTAAATCCTCCAAGAGCATGTGGATGATGTCCTCTTTTCACCGCATAAAAACGCAACCATTCAGCATCTGGTTCTGGAACTCCTTCCGGGACTTTTTCAAGCGGTACTTCAGGAAAAGAAGGAAGATATTCTGTTTCCCCTTTTTCAAAATCCTCCCATCTTTTAAGCGATAATTCCTTTTTACGCTGAATTAAATCTTCAGGACTCATAAGCCGTGCAGCGTCGCTCATCACATACATGCTTGCTGTAGCCACAGCTTTAATCCGCATATCACATTGAGCAGCGGACAAAGCAAAACCACCGGAACCACAAATCCCGATCACACCGATTCTATTTCGATCGACAAGCGGCTCTTTAACTCCAAGATAATCGACTGCCGCCGAAAAATTTTCAACAAAAATCGAAGGATCTGAAACATGGCGAGGTTCGCCACCTGATTCTCCCATAAAAGATTGATCAAAAGTCAAAACGACAAAGCCGCGTTTTGCCAATTCATTAGCGTATACACATGGTCCTTGTTCTTTAGTACCACCATATGGCGCTCCGACAATTAGTGCTGGATGTTTTTCTTTGTCGTTCAAATCCTTTTTAATATAAACATCCGCGGCAATAGCCAATCCAAAGCGATTAAAATAACGAACATGCTTACGACTGACTTCTTCACTTAATTTTGCAATATAACCAAATGGCATAAAATTCCTCCTTTATTTTCTACTTAAATTTTAATTTAAACTCAATGTTACTTCAACCTTGCCATGATCGGCCCCTAAAAGTTTTTTTAATTCACTTATCGAATATCCTTCAATTTTTCCTAGTTTAGTAAAATTCCACGAATTGGTTCCATAATACAAACAAATATTGTGTCCTTGATAAAGGATGACATCGCCTGGTGAAACTTCTATAAGATGATCATTTGTAGGTAGTGTGAAACCAAGATCGCCGACTTTTTCAAATTGTCCATAATCATCTGCGATAAATGTGATATCTCTTTGCTTTAATATTTCAATAATCGCTGATACTGAACTATTGCAATCTAAAACAACTTTTAATTTATGATTATAAATTGTAACATACATCGTTCGCTAATCCTTTCTTACTTTATTTATTATTCTCCATAATTGTCGTAGTCTAATTCAAATCTTCTTTTAATTACTTATTGCTTTCATCTATCGGTGAAGGATTTACATGAACCATCACATGTTTCACTTTGGGAAATTTTTGCTCAATAGCGTTTTCCACCACACTAGCGATTTCGTGACTTTCAACAAGTGTAATCATCCGATTGACGCAGATTTCAATATCGACATAGATTCGATTGCCGAAAATTCGCGTATGGATCATATCGACTTTTAAAACTCCGTCTTGCTCTAAAGCGCAATCTTTAATTTCTTGCTCTTGTTGTTCATCACACGAACGATCGACCATTTTATCAATCGCATCCTTAAAGATATCAAATGACGCTTTAAAAATGAAAACGACGATAAGAAGACTAGCGATAGCATCAAATAACGGAAATCCCATTCGAGCGGCAATAACACCCAACAACGAAGCTACAGACGATAGAGCGTCACTTCGATGGTGCCACGCATCGGCCATTAAGGCACCTGAATCGACCTTTTTAGCGTAATATCTTGTATACCAATACATTCCTTCTTTGACGGCAATTGAAACGATAGCGGCCACTAAAGCTATCATTTGCGGTACGACTACATTACTATCGTTTGCCATAATTTGAAGCACAGCTTGATAGCCGATGAAGATACCGCTGAAGATCAGAATTACCGCTAAAATAATGGCTGCGACACATTCGTATCGCTCGTGACCATAAGGATGATCCTTATCGGAATCCTTGGCGGATATCTTCACTCCGATGATGACGATGATACTGCTAAAGACATCTGAAAGAGAATGAACGGCATCGCTTATCAAAGCCTGCGATTTTCCGAAAATACCGGCGATCATCTTAAAAAAAGAAAGGGCTGCATTGACGATAATACTTAAAAGCGAAACCTTAAAAACCACCTTAGTCAAAATCTTATTAGATTTTGTCTTACGCTTACGATTCATCTCATATTTCGTCATCTTGTCACCTCACATCTAAATAATCTTATGCATTAAAAGAATAAATGATATAAAAATACCCACACGGCAATGTTTCACTGTCCTGTGGGTCAATATACTCCACTGTTACAAGTAACCCGGCTCCAAGCACTAAAACTCGGCCTGATCAGTTTCTATTCAATCTTACCAAACTTAAATTACTACAAAATACAAATAATGTCAACTTTCACTTTACTAGCGTGGTTTCCACGTTCGATAGTTGAATAAGGCAAGAACCGGAAATAATTCAAGACGTCCGGTAATCATCGTTAACGATAATACGAACTTTGAAAAGTTAGAAAAATCTGCAAAATTACCGGCAGGCCCAATCACATTACCAAGACCCGGTCCAATATTGCTAATACAACTCAAAGAAGCAGTAAAATTAGTGGTCAAATCCATTCCATCAAAGGAAACTAGAAAAGTGCTTAAAAATAAGATAATCATAAACAAAACGATAAAGCTTTCCGCGCCTTCCACCACTTCTTCTTCGATAACCGTACCGCTTTCCTTCAACAGTTCGACTTTACGCGGGGAAACCATCTGCTTAATTTTACGGATAGCCGATTTAAACAGAATGCTGATTCGCGATAATTTAATGCCACCACCGGTTGATCCGGCACAAGGTCCAGTGAGCATCAAGAAGATAATCACCATATAACAAATCGTCGGCCACGGAAATTGAACGGCATAATCGGTCGTCGCATATCCGGTCGTGGAAATCAAAGAAGTGACTTGGAAAAAAGCGTGACGGAAGCATTCTTCAAAGGTTGCATACACATTATTTAACGTTAAGGAAATGGTGATGATGGAAACGCTGATAATAATAATTGAAAGATAAAGTCGAAGTTCTTGATTTTTAAAAACACTTTTAAATTTACCGATAAGAAGCAAATAAAATAAAGTGAAGTTAACTCCAAATAGCATCATAAAAACGGCAATAACGTATTGCGAATATGGTGCATAGGAAGCAATTCCGTCATTTAAAATGCCAAAGCCACCGGTCCCTGCCGTTCCTAAAGATAGGGTGATACTTGAAAATAAATCCATCTTAGAATCAGGTCCTAAAAATAAAAACAAGATTTCAATAATCGTCAAAGCCACATAGATCAAATATAAAATTCGCGCAGTCGCCGAAATTTTCGAAGTCAATTTACCGACTTGAGGTCCTGGCGATTCAGCACGAAGAATGTGCATGTTAGAACCATCTTGATTATCAGGAAATATCGCCAAAATAAAAACGATGACACCCATACCACCGATCCAGTGAGAAAAAGAACGCCAAAATAGAACGCTATGAGGCATCGCTTCGACATCTCTTAAAATCGATGCTCCGGTCGTCGTAAATCCAGAGCACATTTCAAAAAAAGCATCGAAAAAATTCGGAATCGCTCCACTTATGATAAGTGGTAAACTTCCAAACAATGACATCAATAGCCATGATAAAGTGACGATTATAAATGATTCACGCGGTAAAATTTTATGACTGCTAGCTTTTTGGATGTTCATTAAAATTCCAAGTAAAAATTCTCCAAGAGCCGTGATTCCAAATGCGAGAATGGTAGTTGATAGTGGTTATTTGTATATTAAGGCCACCACAAGCGGAAAAAGCATAAATATCGCTTCCACTTTGAGGATTTTACCGATAATATTAAAAATATTTTTATAATTGTTCATATTCTACTCTACGATTTCTGCCAAATCTTCTAATAAAGAATCAGTGGTGATGATGATGACACTATCATCAAGTTCAATAGTGGTACTACCATTAGGGATAATAACTTCTTTTCCGCGAATAATGCCAGCGATAAGAACATCAGATCTCACTTTTAGACTCTTAAGAGGAACACCGACGATTTTTCCCTTTTTCTTAACGTTGAACTCCAATGCTTCCACTTTTTGATCAACTAGTTTATATAATGTCTTAACGTTACTACCGCGAGTATTACTCTTAGCTCTAATGTACGATAGCACTTGATTGGCGATGATTTTTTGCGGTGAAAAAACACTCGCCATCCCAATCGTTTCCATCATGCTATTAAGATTGGAATTGTTAACTTTGGTAATGATTTTTTTAGCACCTTTTTTAGTAGCAAACATCGAAGTGATGATATTTTCTTCATCGACACCGGTAAGTGCTAAAAACGCATCGACATTTTCAATTCCTTCGGATTCCAAAACATTTTGATCGGTTCCGTCGCCTTCAAGAATTTCAACATTAGAAAATTGCTCGCTTAAATCACGACACCGATCATGATCTTTTTCGATTAATTTAATGTCGTAATGACTTTTACTCACCAATTGTAAAAAATAATACGAAATCTTGCCTCCTCCAATCATGAAAATCGAGTGCAATTTTTCTTTTTTATTGATTTTTTGAAAAAATTTATTCAAATCTTGTCGCGAAGCAGCGATGTAGATTTTATCATTGCTTTGAATTACAAAATTTCCAACCGGAATGTAAACTTCTTCGCCACGAGTGACGGCACACACTAACACTTGGGTTTTTAGCTTGCTTTGCAATTCACTTAAAACCAATCCGTCAAGTATGCTGTTTTTTTCAACACGCAATTCAACCAGTTCCATTTTGCCTTCGGCAAAAATTTCGACGTTTAAAGCACTGGGAAGCGCTAAATTACGAAAAATCGCTTTTGCCGATTCAAACTCGGGGTTAATCGACATCGATAAGCCAAGATCATCTTTCAAATATTGAAGTTGTTTCAAATATTGAGGATTACGAACTCTGGCGATAGTATCTGAAGCACCTAATTTATGAGCCAACAAGCATGATAAAAGATTGATTTCGTCACTTGAAGTCACCGCGATAACTAAATCGGCATTTTGTATTCCCGCTTCTTTTTGAATTTCTAAACTGGCACCATTGCCGACAATTCCTTTTACATCAAAAGAATCAATCAACTTATTTACCACTTTCGGATTACTGTCGATGATTGTGATGTTGTGGCCTTCTTGAGAGACACTTTGGACGATTTCTTGTCCGATTTTACCATTTCCGATAACAAATATCTGCATGCTGTCCTCCTCGTTATCGCAATAAAAGTATATTAATCTATAAAATTTTGTACAAGCCTTTTCAAACGATTAATGCATAAACTTTTGTGTATTATTTATAATAATCACTTAATTTAATAAGTTTATCTAAATTTAAGTTTTTTATTTTTCGATAAAGTCATTGGTTTTAACAATCCAAAAAGGGAATGATTAATACTTATCACTCCCTTTAATTGTTAGATAAAAAATCTTTTGTTTAAAATTACAAAATTTTAATCTATGCCTCTACCCATTGGAAATTTGCTATTAACCAACACTCCTCTCCGCTATCATTCTCCATCGAAAACGAAATCTGCAGTTTTCCGTCATTTTCATTATAAAATAAAGCGTTTGCTCCGTTACCTTTTATCACCAAATTATATTTGTCAACTGAGAGTTTGTTTAAATCACTAGTAGCGATTGAAAACCAAAAATCCAATTCACCATTCAAATAAGAGATGTTCAAACTATCTAATGATTGATTATTAAATAAATAAGTTCCAGAAATTTTATAATTTGTTCCCAAAGTCAAAGTTTTTCCAATATTAGAATCATTTTCGCCCCGAAGCATCGCTAGTGCTTCTTCGGCTTTCGCATCTATTGTTCCTTTATTGTATTGATATGGTTCCGCCGAATAAAATGCAAACGTCGCTCCTTTTGCGGTCTTTGGAGGTGCTACAATAACAGTAACCGTACACTTTGCGGTAAATTCATCGTTAAGAGTCACAGTAATATCCGCACTACCTTTAGAAATGGCAGTCACTAAGCCGGTTTGAGAAACAGTTGCCACTCCATCATTATTGCTATCCCAAACTATCTTTGCATCTTCTTCAGCCCCAAATGGCGAAACACTTGCCAAAAGAGTTCTCGTATCGTCTATTTTAAGCGTAATCTCTTGTTCATCTAATGAAATACCAGTCGGAGCTGGAATTTCCACTACTTCCGTCGGGAGTTCAATATTAGTATTACCGAAGTCTTTTACATAAATTGTTCGATACACACCTTCGACCTCTGGCCATTGGAAAGAAATTTCCGCAACTTGACCTTCTAAAATCGTAATAGCGATTTGTGAAAGTTCATATCCGCCATCCGCGAGTAAAAAATCAGCGCGATAAACATTGTTTTTATAAGTGAACTCACTGTAACTTCTCGAGAAAACTTCGATGGCTCCAGTAGCCAATGATAATCCCTTAGCAACTTCTTCATCGTAGGTTTCATGAGATACCGATTTTTTCTTCCATTGAGCATATTCCGAGGCTTTGAAATACTTAAAATAAGCATCTTGATCTTTAGTGTAGATATTTTCAGCTTTTTGATAATCGCCATCGTAATAAGTATCACCGCTGACCTTTATTGAACGGAGAATGGTATTTGAATTCATCATAATATCCATCGAAAAGTTCTTTGAGTCAAGAAAGCTTTCCCAAAGTGATTTCCAATCAACATTATAAAGTTTTTCATAAATAATATTTTCCTCGGGAATGGCATCAATCGTACTTGTTCCAAAATTATAGTATCTATAGGTAGGAGTAACGCTACGATTGGCTCTTTCTAATTCTTCAACGCTAAATGATTGTACCGATTTATTGCTGTCAAATGTGATGGTAACTTTTTTGGCAGTCCCAGCTCCTTCAACAGTTATGTTTTCTGCGGTATACGTTTTTTGAGTAGCATCAAAGATTAACTCTTCAAATTTATCTTCAATAATACCAGCATTAAAATTTTTAAATGCTTCAAAAGCTTCTCCGCTACCAAAAACTTCATCATTGTAACCTTGCAAAGCAACGTGTTCGTTATAAATGGTTTCATTCGATACTATTTTTACCCATTTAGTTGTGTCAGTTACATCATATGCCTGACCGATTGTAGAACCGCCTTGGGCGTAAATATAATAGTTTTCCCCCTCTTTTGCATACATCGTATCGCGATGTTCGAGATAACGATTATTATCCGGATCGGCTTTAAAATCGTGAGAGACAGCACTCGGTCCATGATATGCTTCCATCGATAAAGAAAAATTCCCGGAAAAAGCTGCCTTTAGTTTTGTAGTAAACTCATCTTTTGATAACCACGTCTCAGTAACGGCACTGCTGCTATTGCTCGACGAAGCAGAAGCGGAATTTGAATTTGAAGAATCGCCACCGCTACAAGAGGCGACAATTCCACAAGACAATAAGACCGCTGTCGATAAAAATATGGTTCTAATTTTCCTCATAAATTATCCTCCTTAAATTTTTGTATCGCTTAATATAAAAATAAGCTTAATGTTAATTTTATTCTTTAAAGCGTAAAAATATGGTTCTAATTTTCCTCATAAATTATCCTCCTTAAATTTTTGTATCGCTTAATATAAAAATAAGCTTAA
>CANQWG010000003.1 GCA_947627505.1 uncultured Bacilli bacterium
TCTTGCAGAACAAAAACAACTTGGTAGCTTCTTTCGTTCTCTTGACAACCTTATCACCCTTCATCAGTGTGAGCAAAATTCAACTTTTATTTTTTTAAATCGCAGTGAAATTTTTCAGAAAAATATGTTACTGAAATAGTATCCATAATCGCCAAAGTATAAGTAACTAAAGGTAAAATAATAATTAAGCTAAGTATTGCGCCAAAAATGGCAAAAGAAGCCAATACAACAACTCCTAAGCACATCAAAATAACGATGAAACTCAGCAATAATGACACTACATTTCTTAAGTTTAAAAATCGTTTAAGTGGTTGTTGACGAAAATAAAGAAGCCATGTAGCGAAAAGATTTTCACAAATCATCGCAAGAATCGCCATCAAGATTAAAGGAATTATTCCTAATTTCCAAAAGCTAGCCACTAGTGCATATAAGCAAAGAAAAAGCGAAATAGAGATAATTCTTAGCACAAAGCTTCCCCAAAAATTAGAGGAACGAATTTTTGGTAAATCATCACGAATTACTTTTTTACAAAGATAAGTCGCATAAGTAATGCTTAAAGATAAAAATAAGATACCGATTAATACAATTATCACAAATATAACGATAAATTGACTGGTGTTGATATAAATGATTTGAAATATCTCT
Organism: uncultured Bacilli bacterium; assembly: GCA_947627505.1. Classification (GTDB taxonomy): domain Bacteria; phylum Bacillota_I; class Bacilli_A; order RFN20; family CAG-449; genus CANQAG01. Next base: position 646 of record CANQWG010000003.1, read on the forward strand.
TTTAATAGCGAAGAAAAAGTTGATATATCAATTAGTGTTTCTGATGGATTATTACTAAAGAATACCGTTACTTGCTCGTTTATTTCCGTAATCGCTTCTTGTGAAAGCGACTTAATCAAACAAATTAAAATTCCACCGAGCGAATTAACGATAATCAAAAAGCTTAAATATATAACTCCACAGGTTGTAAAGAAACCTTTACCATTCGTAAAAAATGCTTTGATAGATTTTCTAATCATAATTAAGTTCAATATAATCTTTTATATTGAGCGTACTCCTTTCAAAATTTTTATATTCAAATACTTGCACATTCGCATTTATAGATTTTTATAATAAAGGTGAAAACATTCCAATAATGGCATTCAATAACAAAGCCGATTTACTCATTTTAAAGTTAGTTAATGTCACTTCTTGAGAAACTTTCATTATTTCCGTGAAATCATCTTTGATATCGCTTATGCAGGGAGTCTTATACATTATCGCGCCGCATTCATAATGATGCACTAAACTCCGATAATCTAAATTTATCGTTCCCACAAACGCTATTTGATCATCAGCTAACAACATTTTGGCGTGAATAAATCCCGGAGTATATTCGTAAATCTTGACGCCGGTCTTTAAAAGATACGGATAATTGGATCGTGTAATATTGAAAACCATTTTTTTATCGGGAATATGCGGAGTGATAATACGCACATCTACTCCGCGAAACGCCGCATTACGTAACGCTGTGGTTAAATTGTAATCTAAAATAAGATATGGTGTGGTAATATAGCAATAACGCTTAGCGGCATTGATTAAATTGATGTAATTATTTTCTCCGATTTGTTCATCATAAATCGGTTTGGGGCCATCGCCAAAGGGATGAATATATCCTGCATTATCGAAAACTTGATGCTCGTTAACAAAGTATTTTTCAAAGTCGTCTTTGCTACTTTTGGCATTCATATCATACAATTCTAAAAAAAGCGCCAATAAATTATCTACTGCCCCACCTTCTACTTTTATCGCCGTATCTTTCCAATGACCGAAACGATTAATGGCATTAATGTATTCATCCCCGATATTCACGCCACCGGTATACCCTACTTCACCATCGATAACCGTGATTTTTCGATGGTCGCGGTTGTTATGAACGCCCGAGACCACAGGGCGAAAAGGATTGAATTTATAACATTGAATTCCTTCTTTTTGAAGTTTTTTACAAAAACCGCTTTTAACCGCTCCGACCGAACCCAAATCATCATACATCAAGCGCACTTCAACACCTTCTTGAACCTTTTGTACAAGAATCTCATGAATCGAGTTCCACATTTGCCCTTCATGAATTATGAAATATTCCATAAAAATATATTTTTTAGCTTTTTTTAACTCCGTTAACAAATCCTTCCAAAAGTCTTCACCGATTTTAAAATAAGTGACGCGACTATTAGTTGAACCTTTAAAGCATCTATTATTGATAAGATAATTTTCTAATCCGAAATTATCATCAAGAAATGGTAAGCAATCTCCTTTATTTTGCGTTGCCAATTTTGTTGTTTCATTTTGAATCGTCTTTAAACGAGAAGAGTCCTTTTTAGACATTTTAGTATTAGCAAACAAAATGTAAACCATGATGGTGAAAAAAGGTACTACCGCCAATAAAACCAACCACGGAATCTTAAATTCCGGTGATTCTTTTTTGTTCACAATATGTAAGAAAATCATTAATGAAATCAAAACACTGAATAGTTGAAAAATCGGGAAAATTTCTAGAAAAGTAAAAGCCAAGAAAATCAATGCCACTTGGACTAAAAAAAGTAAGACTATCACGATAATTTTGCTAAATAATAATTTAAAAATTTTCATAAAGCTCCTTCTTATTTTAAATCGAAAGTTACGATTAAAATGAATGCATAAATATTATACTTATTGAAAAACTTTAAGACAAGTGTGATAGGCAATGCTCTAATAAGAAACAATAAAGTAAGATTTTCTTTACCTTCATTTGCAATCATGAATATTGGTTTTCTTTAATAATTATGCTACATTATTGTTGCAACTAGAATTAGGAGTCCTTTATGAAAAAGTTAGAATCAAAAATCCAAATTTTGCAAAAATATTTTTCTATCGACAACAATATCGCTACTTTAGATCTCGTTTACGATACCTTCTCTGAATTGATTAATCCAAATTTCGGAGATGATAAAATCGAAAAGTTAAACGATAAACTATTTTCCGACATTCTTGAAGCGGTCTCATTATTGCCCTTAAAATATAAGCTTAATCTTCATATCGTGATAAAAGATTTCGGCGATTACAGCCGTGAAGAATGTGAAAAAATCATTATCCAAAACATCAAATTAGCGGCCTATAAAATACTAAAAGAACGTTACAAAAAATTGACAAGCGGATGGTCGTTGATTGGAATCGGAGCCGTAGTTTTGGTTTTAAGTTACTTTTTGCGCAATCAAAATTATGATTTGTGGTTTGATTTAATCAATATAAGTGGCACCCTCTTCGTATGGGAAGGTGTAAACATGGCTTTTATCGAGAAAAACGCTGAAAACAAAGCGACCAAAATTCTTGCAAAAACTATAAACTTAATTACCATTGAAGGGATGCAATAATCTTGTTTGATGGTTTTAATAAAAAAGCCTTTATTTTTATATAAGAATTTCTAGTTCGTATCTACTTCATAAAATCAATAAGGTTCAAAGATCCAAATGAAAAAGCTCACCTAAATTAATTAGTGAGCTACTGATTTTATTTTATATTGTATTTCTACGCAACTTCAAAATGAGGCGTAAATTCAGCAAACTTTTTCAATTGTTCTTCCGTTCGAATGTAATATCTTTTTTGCTTATTAATCTTTGCAATTTCCTTCATATCATTTTCGTCCAATTGAAAATCAAAAATGTCGAAATTATCTTTGATATGAATCGGATTTTTAGAACCCGGAATCACAATAAATCCCATATCTACATGCCATCTTAAAATGATTTGTGCCGGCTTTTTATTGTACTTTTTTGCTAATTCTTGGAAGACTTTTTCATTTAATAATGAGGAATCTCCATGTCCTAAAGGATACCAACTCATAAGTTTAATATCGTGTTTTGCTAAAATAATTCTCAATTCATCTTGAGTAAAATAAGGGTGCGCTTCAACTTGAATTACTTGCGGCTTTATTTCACAGTTTTCAAGAATTTCATCAATATATTTTCCCTCAAAGTTTGAAATACCAATCGCCTTTATCTTTCCTTCTTTATAAGCTTTTTCAAGTTGCCTATACCCTTTTAGATAATTTCCGGCCGGTTGATGTAAAAATACTAAATCGATATAATCTAGGTCTAGTCTTTCCAATGTTTCATCTACGGCGGTGTCTTTTTCATATTCACTGGGCCATAATTTAGTGCTGACGTAGATGTCTTTTCTTTGTTTATTTGCCTTTTTAATCGCTCTTCCAACCGCTCTTTCGTTGACATATGCATTAGCGGTATCAATTAAGCGATAACCTATATTCAAAGCTTCATAGACGGAATTTTCGGCATCTTTAGGGCTTAACATATAAGTACCAATTCCTATTGTCGGAATAAAATTACCATTATTTAATTTAATTTCCATAATCATTTTTCTCCTTTGCTTATTAAATCCATTGCTCAATTTTATTTTTTGCTTTAATGCAATCTTTACCTCTTATCGCAATACTATCATTTATAATATTGGCGCCGATACAGATTCTTTTAAGATCTTTAACAACTTCACCCAATCCTGAGCCTTCATGAGTAGTAACGATTCTTACAATCTTACCTTTAAAATTTAAATTTTTAAGGGCAGTTTCAATTTCAGGCGCATATGTTCCCCAATAAATGGGAGTCATAATATAGATTACCTCGTATTTTGAAATATCATTAATCTTATTTTTAATCGGTGCATTATTAATTCTTTGCTTTGCTTCTTCAATGCATTTATCATAGACTTTACTATAAGGAACAAGCGGTTCTACTTTGAATAAATCGGCGTTTGTAAATTCTTTTACATATTCAGCGATATATTCCGTGTTCCCTTTTTGTATATATCCTACTGCATAATTTTCATCAGCTCTAGAAAAATAAATGACTAAACTTTTCTTATCTTTAAAAATACTCATACGAATTTATCACCTTCTCTAATTAAATTGTAATTAAAAATTGTAATTAAAAGAAATATAAAAAAGGTATTATGTTATAATTAAAACGTATAGTGAAACGTATTTAACGCACACATGTTATTATGGATTTTACGCGAATAAGTACAAAGATAAAATTACTGATAATAAGTTATTTTCTGATGCACAACTAAAAAAAATGAAAGATAATATTTTTTGGGTAAATGGTTTAATTTCTTCATTTGGTTATAACCCTATTTTATGTAAATGTGGTTCTATCATGGAAGTTAATTATTCACTTTCTTATTTTCCTTAAGGAGACTTCTTATTATGAATTTTGATTTTAAAATTTACAAAAGAGATAACACTAAAGAAGATTGGTATGATCCTTTGTGTTCAAACGAATTTACTGAATATACTTATATGATGGTTTATTTTAATTTAATGCTTTTATAGTTTCTATTTTCTTTTTGCTCTATAAGATTTTAGAGATATACATTTTCTATCAAATTTTTTTCTTCCTTTTAAGCTGCGCCTTGACCGCCATCAACGGCAATTATTGCTCCATTAATATAACTTGCTTCTTCACTTGCTAGGAATGTTGCAACAGAAGCAATTTCTTTAGGGCGACCAAATCTTCCACAAGGAATAGTTGATTCAATATTCTCTCTATGTTTTTTAGCATCACTCTCCTATTGATTGCAGATGAACTATTTAAACTACTTGTTTTTTTGTTTAGAATCGTTTTCATTACAACCAACAACAAATAATGATGTTAATAATAGACCTAATGTTAAAATACTTTTTTTCATTTTGTTTCACTTCCTTATCATTTTTTTTGTTATTTTTTTACCATTTTTTCTTTTCGTTTTTACCATGATTTTGCTTTCTTTCTTCAACCATATGAGCAAACCATTCTACCATGCTAGGATCATTATGAGAAAAGAAAGCACTATTAGTTTCATCAAGTGTAGCAATTAGTTTCATTTCATCATCAGTTAATGTAAAATCAAAAACATTGAAATTTTCTTGCATCCTTTCAATATGGGTAGATTTACAAACAACCATGACACCTCTTTGCATTAACCATCTTAAAATCACTTGGGCATTACTTTTTTGATATTTATCACCAATTGATTTTAAAGCAGGATTGGTAAACATATCTTTTCTACCTTCGCCAAATGGTGCCCAGGCCTCAATAAAACATCCATATTTTTCATTCCACTTTTGAGCTTCAACTTGTTGATTAAATGGATGCGTTTCAATTTGATTAACCATAGGAGGAATTTCACTAAATGAAGCGATGTCGACTAGTCTATCTGGATAGAAATTAGATACACCTATGGCTTTAATTTTTCCTTCTTTGTACAAATCAATTAAAGCTCTATAAGCACCATAGACATCAAAGAATGGTTGGTGTAATAACATTAAATCAATGTAATCTGTTTTGAGTTTTCTTAAAGATTCTAAAACAGAAGCTTTAGTTTCTTCATAGCCATAATGTTCAACCCATACTTTAGAAGTAATAAACAAATCTTTTCTAGGAATACCGCATTCAACAATAGCATCTCCTACAGCTTCTTCATTAAAATATGATTGAGCGGTATCAATTAAACGATAACCAACTTTAATAGCGTCTAGAACACATCTTTTAGTTTCTTCTGCAGGTATTTGATAAACACCAAAACCAAGCATTGGCATTTTGATTCCATTTCTTAAAACTTTATATTCCATCTTATTTTAGACCTCCGATAAATTTTAAATGCTCTTCAATACCTTTATTAAATAATCCTTTTTCAAACTTCATCTTAGCATCAATTTGTTTACAATCTTTGAATGAATTAATCATATATTGCGGATCATTTGTATAACTATTAGCAAATAAATAAACTTTGCCTTGAAATCCTTTGATTTGTTCTAAAAATGTTCCAATAGGCATTGGAAAGGTATACCACCAAATAGGAAAGAAAAGTAAAATATTATCATACTCATTAACATCGACATTGATATCCTTAATAGATGGATGAATTTTCTTTTCAACCTCTTCTTTTGCTTCAACATAGGCACATTTGTCATAATCACTAGAATAAGGAATAGTTTTTTCTATTCTTACTACATCAAATTTAAATTTTTGATTAACTTTTTCAACTAATTTTTTGGTATTATTTGACCAACTAAAATAAACCATTAAATTTTTCATTTTTATCATCCTTTCTGACACTTAAATTTTATAAAAAAACATAAAAAAAATAAAATATCAAAAAGGTATTGTGGTATAATTAAAACGTATAGTGAGGTGGCATTATGATTGAACTTTATTTACTAGAGTATTTAGTGAAAATTCATGAACTTGGAAATCTTACCAAAGCAAGCGAAGCTTTATTTGTTTCCCAACCCTCTTTAACTCGCTCTATGCAAAAATTAGAAAACGACTTAGGAATTGAATTATTTAATCACGCCAAAAATAAAATTACCTTTAATGAAGCAGGTGAATTACTTGTTAGTTATGCACAAAATGTTTTAAAAGCACATGATTTAATGATTGAAAAAATGAACGATTATAAAAATTCTTTATCAACGATATCGATAGGAATGGTGGCTCCCGGGCCTATTTTTAAATATGGTAACTTTTTATATACTAATTTTACTCAAAAAAATGTTGTTACTTCGATAAAAAATGAAGAAACCTTAATAGAGGAATTGCTAAACGAAAAACAAACCATTATCTTTATTAATCATCCATTAGATAATAAAAAAATTGTTTGTAAAAAATGCTTAGAAGAAAAATTATATTTATCAGTTCCAAAAAACCATTTTGTTGCCGGGATGAAAGATGGTATTTATTTTAAAGATATCGATGGTCAATCCTTTTTAATGGCTAGTGAAATCGGTTCCTGGAATGAAATTGTGAAAAAACATTTACCTAATTCTAAATTTTTCTTAGAGAACAATGATAATTTAAAGGAACTTGTCAATTCTTCAATTATTCCCTCATTCGTTACTAATATTACAATGAATAATAGATTGAGTAATGATCGAATCTATCTTCCTTTTTTAGATGAAGATGCAATTATGCCATTTTATATCGCCTATCTTAAAAAGAATGAAAATAAACTTGAAAACTTTTTAAAATCAATCTTAATTTAATAAGTTGGTCTTAGAAAAAATGCACTAAATATACTTACTAAGATCTTTCTTTATAATAATTTATTAAACTTTATAAAAAATTGACAAGTGAACGCAAATGAAAGCGGACTATAAGCAAAAAAAAGTCATAATAGACAATGATGGCTTATTAAATAAATATTTATTCTTAACTTTAAAAACGTTTAACTTAATAAATTTTTTATAACATTAGCAATATCATCTTGCACTTCTAAGGCTTTTTCTTTAACCTCATTAGGGACAAAAGCATACTGATTATTAATTCTTATAAGATAAGCATTTTTAAGATTATATGTTAGTGCTTCAAATGGATACCTTATAATACTAGGTGTATTAAATCCTGCTCCTAATTCTAAAAATAAAATCTTCCTATCTTTATGATCATTTATAAATTTCTCAAAAGCCAAATTATGTTCATGCCAATTATCATCTTCAACAAAAAAACCATCTTTTCTTAAATTAACATCCATTTTACCACCACATATAGGACACTTAGGAATTAATCTAGTTGGTATTTTACATTCTTTATCTTCTTTTAACATTTCTTTTATCAGTTTTTCATTATCATATAGTTTATTATGGCAAGCTCTTGCACATTGAATTTTTGTTAAAGCTCCTTGCACTTCAAATACTTTCTTTTCATCAAATCCAGCTTTTAAAAACTGACGATCAACATTGGTTGTTAAAACAAAATAATCTTTATCTTTTATAAATTTAAATAAATCTAAATAAATATCTGTTACTTTCATTCCAACACATAAGTAATTGATGTGTTTTGCCCAATATGACCATCTTTCTTCTTCTGTATCAAAATCATAAAAACTTGAAGTATACATATCACTAAAGCCATATCTTTCAACAAGTTCAGGAAATAATTTTGCAAAATCTTTTGTTCCGTAATTAACTCCTGAGGCAGTAGATAGTCCTGCTCCGGCACCAATAACAATAGCATCTGTATTATTAATTTTCTCTTTAATTTTTAAATAAAGTTCTGTATTCACCATAATCACTCTCACTAAAAACATTAAAAATAACTTTTAGATCCACATTATATTTACTTAATATTTCTTTCACCGAGTTATAAGCTATGAACTTAGCTTTTTTTATTGGATAAGCAAATAAACCTGTTGAAATTGAAGGAAAAGCAATCGATTGATATTCATTTTTAATTGCATATTCTAAAGATTTTTTATAACAACTTGCTAAATCTAATTCATTTTGTCTAGTTACTTCTTGATATACTTGAGGACCAACAGTTGTAACGACTTTTTGGCTTGGTAAATTATAAGCATTACACACAATGATATCCCCTGTAGGAATCGTTTTACCTTTTAAGATGTCATTACATTCTAATCTTAATCTCATTCCCGCATTCGTATGAATAATATTATCAATACATTGATGGTTTGGGTTAAAGCAACCAAGTCCATCTTGATTTCCAGCATTAACAATGACATCACATTTTAAAGTAGTAATATCACCCTTCCAAAGAATGATGTTTTGTTCGATTTCTTTTAAATCTTTTACATCTGTTATTATTTTATCTTTTAATTCTAATTTTAAATATTCATCTTCTAAAAGTAAGATATTTTCATCGATTGGTTTTGGCATTCTTATATTAACAAGAGCTTTATATAATTTTTTTAAATCCTCATATGTAGAAGGTATATTAACACCATAACCTTTCTCATCAATTAAATATTTGACAATTTTTAAAAGTAATTTTTGCTTCATTTAAATCAATCCAATTGATCACTTAATGTTCACTGATTTCTTCAGGTGATGCATAAAAATTATATTTATAAGCTTTGATATTAACTAATTTATAAGTAACAAATCTTCCATCTCCTGCTTTATATAACTGAGATGGACCTGTAGGATCATTAAGCATTGCTTCTTGAACTTCTATTCGATTATCTTCAACAACTTCCGCGGATACTCTAATCCAAGTTCCACCATCATACATTCCTGATATTTCAATTTTATTATTTTCTTTTAATTGCTTATAAGTATCTTTATGATTTCCAGTACAAATATAAGGATGTCCTTCAAACTCTGCAATACTTGAAAATGGTCTAACTCTAGGTTGATCTTTTTCCATGGTTGCAAGATAAAATACTTTTACTTTTTTTAATTCTTCAACTATCTTATTCATTTTTATTTCTCCAATTTTAACTCTTTAAGAATGTCATTATATACATTCCCAATTTTTATTTCTTCCATTTGTTTTTTCATTGAATCTTGAATTTTTGCTAACTTATCATCCATAGCCTTATGAATATTTTTTCCAATTGGACAATTGAGATTTGGATTACTATGAAAATGAAATAAACCATCTTCATCTAAACTATCAACAGCATTGAAAACATCTAATAATGATATATTATCAATGCTTTTCATTAGACCAATACCGGTTTTTCCTTGACTAATATCAAGGATTCCAGCTTCTCTTAATTTAGATATAACAGTTCTTACCGTGACAGGATTTGCACCCGTAGATGATGCAAGTAAAGAACTAGTAACAATGGTTTCTTTTTTAAAATATTCAATCGCACATATAATATGGACACCAATTGTAAATTGATTTGTAATTTGCATTTCATCTCACCTTATATAATATTTTACCATATTTTTGGCAAGATGTCATTTAGAATACTACAAGTCTAAAATTTACCATTGCTATTTGCCCATTTAGATTTATCTAAAATGGTTTCCATAACATCCCAGTGTTCGGCAATTTTTCCGTTTTCAACTCGCCAAAGATCATAATAAGCAGTTGGTTTTCCACCAAAGGTTCCTTCAGATACGCCTAAGGCATAATCGCCACATGCTAAAACCATATGCACTTTATCATAAATCATTTGTATGCCAGCTTTTGCTAATGCTTCTAAAGCAAGACCAAGACCACTTAAACCATCCGCAATATCTGTATTATGTTGTAAGTACATATCTCCATTAAAATAGGATGTTGTTTTTTCTGGAGCCTTATTTTGCATTACATCATGTAAGAAATTTTTAACTATTTCTCGTGTTTTTTCGGTATTTTTATTGGGAGTAATCAAAGTATTGCCATCAATTTGTGTTCTTCCACTTGGATTAGGTTTAGCAAGTAAAGCTAAATTATCCCAATGTTCAGCAATTAAGCCATCTTCAAATCTAAAAATATCAAATGCTACTTGTTCACCTGCTCCTGCAAAGTTATAAATTGATTGAAGAACAACTTTATCTTTATCTTCAAACTCTCTTATCACTTTTAATGTTGTTTTAATGGGAGCTGATGCTAAATAAGTAACACTGCTAATAAAGGCATCTTTTCCTGTTGCGTAAGATAAATTGTGTTGAATGTAGTCTTCTTTTAACAATTTTTCGACTACTTCTACATCACCGCTTGTGAATGTTGAAATTAATGCTTTTGCTTTTTCAATATTTGTCATTTTTAAACCCTCCATTTGACAATTCATATTTGCATTTTTATCAAATACACTTGTAGCATATAGCATTACAAGTTATCTTGTCAAATAGTTTATTACAAGTTTTAAAAATTTTTACAATTACATAAAATGCTTTCGCCAAACATCGGTATCTCTATAATTTTAGACATAGTTCGGTTAAAGAATCTTAGATACCTTTCAAATATATTCCCTAATGAAAACATTGGTCTCCTTTAAAAATATAGTATACTGTTAAACATTTATGAAAGAGATTATTAATAAGCCAAAAAGCTCTAATCCATTTTTTTGGCTATTTAATATGCATTACACAGCATAAAAATTGCATCATTATAAATTTTTCCCTTACAATTTTCTAACATAGAAGTAAAAAAGCCCTAAAATAGGGCTTTTAATACCAAATGGCAAAAGAGAACTATTTTGATACAATGCACGCAGTTGCACGCAAATGAACGCAAATGAACGCAGATGCAAGCAGGCTAAAGGCAAACAAAAAACCACCAAAGTCATATAAACTCTAGTGGTTATTATTTAATTTACCATTTTTCTTTTTGCTGATTTAGCAAGTTCTTTTAGGATCCGTAGGTTTTAAATGATGAAATTCGTAATTCATATCTTTTACCTTTTTTTGAAAAAGACATATTTCTTTATCTTTACAAATTGTTCTCCTAATAAAGCTTTGTCTAGTTCAGTCAAAATTATTCCTCAACAATCTCTACACTATATTTTTCATCAAGACCATGTTCTTTTAAAAAGGCATTGAATTCTTCTGAAAGCTGTTTTGCTGAATATTCTCTATTTTCATTGGAATTAACTTTATGAGCATTGATGTTTGCTTTTGTCTTTTGATTGAGTTCATCAATTTTTCTTGCAGTATCCGCATTTGCATTTTTAGCACCATTTTTTATGTTTTCAATTACAAGACGGCATTTTGCTTTAAAGCCTTTCGTGTGAAGAAATTCTTTAAATTCTTGATTTTCTTTTGAGTTTCTTACTGCTTCGATATTAGCTTTATCTTGCTCATGTTGACGATGAGCATTTTCTTTCATTTGACTAAAGGCTACTTTAAATTTAGCCTTAATTCCTTTTGTATTACAAAATTCTTTAAATTGCTTTGAAATTTCTTCTTCAGAAACGGCATAATCAGTTTTATAGTTTTCCATATTATTTTTCCTCCTATTTTCAATATTTTTTTGATTATTTTCTGAATGGATTATTAATATTTTAATTTTTTCTTTAAAAGTTTTAGCTTCCATGAATTGATGAAATTCATCATCACTTATTACATTGTTTGTATAAGTATCATTATTATTTTTCATTTTAAATGATCATCACCTCAATTTTTAAACCAAACTTGTTTTGTTAAGGATGAATTTACTTACAAAAGCAAGTCCAATACTAAATAAGATTCCGCCTACAAAACACATAATGACATTTAGAATTCCTGCATCCAGTGGTGTCATCATAGGAATCATCATAAATAAAAGCATTCCACCACCTAAAACACAAATAATAGATAGCCATAATTTGGTTTTTGCAACACACGCTAACGTTAAAGCGATAGAAATAAAGATAAGTAAAATAAACATTTTTGAAAGTAAACAGCAAATGATTGTACCTACATTAAATCCATCCATACTAAATGGAAGTCCAGCAATTGCTCCACCAACCATTCCACCAATAAAGAATAAAAGGAGCATGACTATACTTGCGATAAAGCAAGTAATGGTTTTCGATATAACATATTCCATTCTCTTTGCTCTAATAGTAAATAAATTTTTTACATAGCCACTTCTGAAATCTTCACTGACAAAGATACAAGCAAAGATTGCAACAATGAAATAAATGAGATTAATATTACACATACTGGTTAAATCCATGGACATACCAGCATTTGATGTAGCACCTAATATTTGCCATACATTCGTAAATGTTTCCATTACTGTTTCTTCTCCTGTTGAGGGATCTACAACGGAGGTATTCCCCATAAAACTAGTCATTACAAGAATTAAAACGGGAATCATGAAACATATGCCGAACATTATATAGACTAAAGGAGTCTTAAACATTCTTCTACTATCTACTTTTAACATGCTCTTAAGATTATTTAAATTCGCTTTATTCATTATAATGTACCTCCTTTATCCATGAGATTAATGTAATATTCTTCTAAGTTAATTTTTTTAGTTTGGACATAAGTAGGTAAAATATTTTCACTATATAGATAACTTACAACGTCTTTTGTCAAACAAGAATCATAAACACGAAGTTCATCATTTTCTTCAATAACCTTTTTATATCTTTTTTCTAATGCCCGTTTTGCTTCTATATTATCTTTTGCTTTTATCGCAACATAGGTCGGACATTCTTTTTCTAATTCTTCCGCTGTCATTTCTTTTATCATTTTTCCATTTCGAATGATTCCATAATGCGTCGCTATTTTTTCAAGTTCACCTAAAATATGTGATGAAATTAAAACAGTACAACTTAAATTTTTTGTAATATCTATTAATACTTCTCGCATGATTCTCATTCCATCAGCATCAAGACCATTGATAGGTTCATCTAAAATTAATAGTTTAGGATTTCCAAGTAATGCAAAAGCAATACCAATTCTTTGTTTCATACCTAATGAACAATTTTTAAATTTATTCGAGGCTGATCCTTCCATTCTTACAATTTTTAAGACTCTTCTAATTTCTTCATTTTCATTTTTAATACCTAAATTAGCAGCCTGGATTTTCATATTATCCCAAACACTGATATTAGGAAAACATCCTGGACTTTCAATTAAAACACCTATTTGAGACCTAATTTCTTGATCATGATAATCTTTATCAAATAATTTAATTGTGCCACTATTTGGTCTAATGAGTCCACATATGAGCTTTTCAGTTGTGGATTTACCAGAACCATTTTCGCCAATAAAACCATAAATTGCACCCATAGGTACTGTCATATTTAAATTTGATAAAGCTTGTTTTTCTCCATAATTTTTGGTTAAATTTCTAATTTCAATTGCATTCATAATTATTTACTCCTTAATAACAATCTCTTTTTGATAACACTAAGGTTCCCACTATGTTATAAATAACAGCCCAAACTAGACTTATGCCAAGACAAGTAATTAAACTGATGATATTTGATGATAAACAAGCATTCACGGATGAACCATATAAAAAGATATTTAAAATAGATGAATTCCCAACAATTGATGCTGCGCCAATGACAGGAATACCTGTTCCAAAAACAAAACATAAGGCGATAGAAATACCAAATTTTCTTCTAAAAATAATGTTAATAAAAGTATATAAACTTGCCCACCCTAAACTCATAATCATCTTGCCTAAAATGGCTAAAATAAGTGAACCAACATTTATGGTAAATGGAAGACCTGTAAAAGCACCTGAAAGAGTGCCCCCTATAAGATAAGTTATACACATACACATCATTGAAAAAGCACTAATAATGGTCTTAGACATCATATAATCTTGTTTTGTTGAATGAGTTGTAAATAATTGTTTTACATAACCACTATGGTAATCATGTCCAATAAAGATTGAAATCATAATTCCCCCAAAAATAAAGACCATATTCATATTGGCATACTCACCAATATTACTTATAACATACAAGGGTTTATCGGCAGCTATGATTTGCCAAGCATTAGTAAACATTCCTGCCGTTTCATTCGTATCCCCCATAGATCCCATAGAAACTAAAGCTGGAATAATCGCAGCAATAAACAAAAAGATATAAAACAAAGGCGTATGAAATAAACGATAAAAATCGACACTTAACATTCCTTTAATCCTTTTAAAAAAAGATGGTTGTTCAAATTCTAAAGTGATTTCTTTTTCCATTATTTATTTACCTCCTTACTCATTAATTCAATATAATATTCTTCTAAACCAATTTTGTTTTGAATAATCTTACTAACTTCAAAGTGATTTGAAAGTAAAATATTCATCACTTTTTCTGTATCATCTTCATCAAAGATTTTTAAATTATTATCTAACCTAACATCATTAAAATGTTTTTTTAAAATATTATAAGCTTCTTTATTATTATTCGTTTCAACTTCAATAAACGTCCGATTTCTTGCTTCCATTTCTTTTGCGGAAATTTCTTGAATCATTTTACCTTGACGAATAATTCCATAATGAGTTGCTATTTTTTCAAGTTCACCTAAAATATGTGATGAGATTAAAACGGTGCAATGATAATTTTTAGTAATATCCGCCAATATTTCTCGCATCATTTTCATTCCCTCAGTATCTAAACCATTGATAGGTTCATCTAAAATAAGTAAGGCTGGATTTCCAAGTAATGCCATGGCAATACCAACTCTTTGTTTCATTCCTAAAGAACATTTTTTAAATGGAAGTTTAATGTGTTCTTCCATTTTCACAATCTTTAATACCCTATGAATTTCTTCATCAATATTTTCAATTCCTAAATTTAGTGCTTGCATTTTCAAATTAGCATAAATACTAGAGTTTGGAAAACATCCGGCATTTTCAATTAAGGCACCTACTCTTGCTCTTACACCTGGGTCAGTATAATCTCTACCAAATAATTTAATTTCACCCTTATTTGGTACTAAGTGACCACAAATACATTTTTCAGTTGTTGATTTACCTGAGCCATTTTCACCTATAAATCCATAAATTGCTCCAACAGGTACAGTCATATGAAAATCATCAAGTGCATACAAACCGCGAAAACTTTTTGATAAATTTTTTATTTCTATTGCGTTCATTGTTTCTCCTTTCAAAACCACATTTGTTGTTTTTACACTAGTATTATAGTATAATTTGTTTGTAATTTACCCAACAATAAATCAAACATGTGTTGTTTTCACAAAAATATTATTATTCAAAACATTATACAAGGAGTAATTATGGGAAAATCAGAAGTCAAATATCAAAATACATCTATTAAAATGGATAAGGCTATGTTAAAGCTATTGGAAGAAAAAGATTTTTTAGATATTAGTGTATCAGAAATTTGTATAGAAGCTGGTGTAAATAGATCTACATTTTATGATCATTATTTAAATACCAGTGATTTGTTAAAAGAAACACAAAAAGAAATTATGAAAGATTTTACTCTTTATTTTAATAATTATTCTATTGAGTTCCCTGACTTTTCAAAAAATAATAGTGAAGAGTTTCTTTTCATATCGCCTAAATATCTAATTCCCTATTTAGAATATGTAAAAAAACATAAAAAACTTTTTAAAACTTATTTATCTAATCTTTCTACTTTCAATGTCGATGAAGCTTATAGTGATTTATTTGAATATGTTTTGAAACCTGTCTTTATTAGAATGGGTGTTGAGAATGATTTAATTATGAACTATATGTCAAAGTTTTACTTATCTGGTGTAACTGCAATTGTAAATGAGTGGATTAATCGTGATTGTCAAGATGATATGTTATTTGTTGTTGAAATAATCATTGCCTGCATACCACAACAAACAAGTTAATATCAAAAATTTCTTCCAAGTTAAATACATCAAAAAAAGGTCCTAGAAAAATGCAACTTCGCACTTACTAAGACCTATTTTTCTTTAAAACTACATAGACGTTGAGAGTCGAACTCTATAAAAAACAGACTGACACCATTGCAAACTTGTTTGCATTAGTATCAATCTGGTTCTTTCAATATGGGGCGAACGATGGGAATCGAACCCACGAGTGTCTGGTTCACAGCCAGATGTGTTAACCACTTCACCACATTCGCCATTAGCGTTTTAATTCTAACCAAAGATAAGGTTTTTGTAAAGAGTTATTTTATCAAAAACCTAAAACGCTTTTATTCTGCATTGTCATTAACAAAAGAATCAAATTCGACTATGCTCTTTAATATTCCAATTACTAGCATTACATCATCTTTTTTTAATTTATCATTGCCTCTTGGAATGAAAAAATCACCACCGCGAATTACACCCACCACATTAACTTCAAACTTATTACGAACATCCATTTCAATCAAAGTCTTAGCCATATCATGCTTTAGTTTTATTTGTAGCAAACTATAATCGTTGGTTACTTTATAGTAATCAAGAACATTGTCGCTTGAAATATGGTTTGCCAAAGAAATTGCCGATGCCTCTTCTGGAATAATAGTGTCGGTAGCTCCTAAACGTTGCATTACCGATTCATATTGTTCGTCATCGACGCGAACAGTGATTTTCTTAACACCTAATTCTTTAAGGTTGATAGTCGCTAAAATTGTGGCTTGCAGATTATTGCCTATCGCCACTACGGCATGATCAATATTGCTGATTCCGATTTGTTTTAAAACATTGATTTTAGTAGCATCACCGATCACACATGCATCTGTAAATTCATTTGCCTGTGCCACACAATCTTCATTGATATCGATCGCTAAAATATCCGCTTTCATTTCGGCTAAAGTTTTGACGATTGCTAATCCAAAGCGTCCCAATCCGATAACCATAAAACTCTTTTTAGTTTTCATTCTTTTTCCTCCTTATCCGATGATAATTTTTTCTTCGAGATAACGAACCTCGCCTTGTGTTTCAAGATTCCATTTTTTATTCCATAAACTCATAATGGTAAGAGGTCCAACACGTCCTAAAAACATCGTAAGACAAATCAATAGTTTCGCGACAACACTTAAACTAGAGGTAATTCCCATTGAAAGTCCTACCGTTCCAAATGCTGAAACCACTTCAAATAATATCGCATTTAAGGGGAGATTTGAATCCGTAAAACTGATAACAAGCGCAATAAGCATAATGTACATTACTGAAATGGAAACAAGCGAAAAAGCTTTGATAATCGTTTTATTAGATAAACTTTTGTAACCAATTCTCGGATTTTTACCTTTAGCAAATGCGATGATTGCAAGAATAATCGCGAAGAAAGTTGTGGTTTTAACCCCTCCACCAGTTGAGCATGGCGAAGCACCGATAAACATTAGCATAATAATGACTATCAATCCCGAATTGGAAAGCGCCTCTAAATCAAATGAAGCAAATCCCGCGGTTCTAGAACTAATCGAAGTGTTGAAAGCTTGAAACCAAGAGATTTGATTCCACATCGCAAGTTTAATAAATAAGGTACCAAATACAATCAATATGGCAGAACTGATAAGCACGATTTTCGAATGAACATTTAAGCGTTTTAAACTCTTTTTATCCAAAAAATCAGTTATAACGATAAAACCGATGCCACCTAAAATGATCAAAAGATCCGTATTGATATTTAATAAAATATTATCATGCAATCCGATCATACTATCCCCCGTTCCAAAAATATCAAAACCAGCGTTATTGAAACTGGAAATAGCATGAAAAATCCCAACACCGAGGGCTTGAAAGAAGTTATTATAATGTGGCCATAAAATCAAGGTGTTCAAAATGGCACCGATGGCTTGAATCGTCAATGAAATTACGATAATGCGCTTTATCAACTTACTGATGCCTTCGGTTTGATTTTGATTGAGCGCTTCTTTCATCATCATTCTTTTCGACATATTTAATTTCCGTCCGAAAATAATGAAAAAGAAGATTGCAATAGTAAGTATGGAAAGACCTCCGATTTCAATCAAGATACAAATTACTGCTTTTCCAAACACCGTGAATGTGCTTTCTAGATTGGCGATGGTGCTTAATCCCGTCACGCAAACCGCCGACACCGTCATGAACAAAGCGTCTAGAAAATCAAGGCTAATGTTAGATTTAGTTGCAAAAGGCAATAACAATAAAAGAGTTCCCAATAAAATAATTGCTAAAAAACTAGCGACAATCCTTAAATATGGCGAACTTTTTCTTCCTTTTAACTTTAACTTTAAAAGTTTCATTTTAATCAGCCTCTTTATTGCTAATTATTATAGCACTATAAATATCAAAATCATAATTTGTAAAGTAAAATAATAAAAATCTATTATTTAAAACGAAAATAAATTAAAATTATATTTTGCTAATAACTTATGTTATAATGCTCGAAGAGGAGAATCCTAATGTCTAATAAATATGTAATTATCACAGATAGTTGTTCTGATTTAACAACCGAAATTATCGAAAAATATCACTTATACGTGATTCCGATGTCCTTTAATATTAAAGGAAAAAATTATCTAAATTATCCTGATGAACGGGAAATTAAAACTCACGATTTCTATGAGATGATGCGTAACAAAGAAATAGCCACCACATCACAAGTTGCACCTAACGACTTTTTGAAAGTTTTTGAAAAATATCTTCAAGATGGTTACGATATTTTATCGTTGTCATTTTCAAGTGCTCTTTCCGGAACCTATAATTCCTCTTTAGTGGCTAAAGATGTATTACAAGAACAATATCCGGAACGAAAAATTGTTTGTGTCGATTCCCTTTGCGCTTCGATGGGCGAAGGATTATTCGTGTATTATGCCGCAAAAATGCAACAAGAAGGTAAAACCCTTGAAGAAGTGGCCGCTTGGTTAGAAGAAAACAAACTTCATTTTGCCCACTGGTTTACGGTCGATGATATCGGAACCTTAAAAAGAGGCGGCCGTTTATCGGCAACCAAAGCCTTTTTAGCGACTATTTTAAACTTCAAACCAGTTCTTCACGTTTCAGATGAAGGTAAGTTAGTCCCAGCTTTTAAAGTCAGAGGTCGTAGAAAATCAATTATGACCATTATCGAACAAGTGAAAGCGACCATCACCAATCCTGAAGGACAAACGATTTTCATTTCTCATGGCGATAGTTTTAACGAGGCCAAAGAAATTGGCGATGAATTAGAACAAAGTTTAAAGGTCAAAGTTATCTACAATTCAATCGGTCCAGTAATTGGAGCACACTCTGGTCCTAACACTCTCGCCGTGTTCTTTTTAGGAAATAAACGATAATCTAGTTACTTAATATTTTTTTGAGTTATAATAATCATAGAGTCTATTTAGGAGGAATACTATGCCTGATAAAATAAAATTTTTCGCATTAGGTGGCCTTGATGAAAGCGGAAAAAATATGTTTGTCTTGGAAATAAATGGCGACATTTTTGTTCTTGACGCCGGATTAAAATATCCCGACAAGTACATTCCCGGTGTCGACACTATCATTCCAAAATACGATTATTTAAAAGAAAACAAACAACGTATCGTCGCTTTTTTGATAAGTCATGGGCACGATGATCAAATGGGGGCTTTGCCTTATATATATCAAGATATAAAGGCTCCTATTTATTGTTCCAAAATCACCTCTAAGATGATCGATTTGACCACCAAAGAATTTAAGTTAAAAGGCAATAATTACGACTATCACTTTATTGAAGATGGTGACACGTTAAATATCAAAGGTCATAAAATTCTTGTAGCTGGGATGACACATTCAATTTCCGGAGCTTTTTCGTTTTGCTTTGATACCGATCATGGCTATATAGTATATACTGGTGATTTTATCGCCGATTACGGTGCTCCCAAAAATCATCGAATGAATCTCGCTTTATTGGCGGAAGTCGCTTCAAAAGGAGTCTTGTTATTGCTCAGTGAATCAGCGGATGCCGATAAAGTCGGTCACACTTCACCCTATCATCGACTAACCCCACACATCGATTCGCTATTTACCGATTCGCCAGGGCGCATTTTTATCGCCCTTTATTCCCAAAACGTTTTTAATCAACAAGAAGTGATCGATCTTGCTAACCGCACTAACAAAAAAATCATCTTCTACAATGGCGATAACGAACTTGATCGTGTCACTGATTTGCGGGACAAAGGTTTAGAAAACATCGATACCAAGGTAGTCTATCCTTTCAATGAAATCGAACGACTTCGCAGTCAAGATACTTTGGTATGCATTTCCGGATCCGGAGAAAAATTATTTGACACTCTTTCTGAAATCGGAAATCAAGAAGATCGCAATCGCATTTTCAATATTGTCGAAAACGATACTTTTATCGTCGCTTGTCCTCCAGTTCCTGGCACTGAAACTTGTGCAACACCGGCTCTTGATAGTCTCTATCGAACCGGTGCCAAAGTCATCAATTTGACACGCAAAGACATCTTTTCGATGCACGCTAGAGAAGAAGATTTAAAAATGTTAATATCATTATTAAGACCGAAGTACTATCTTCCTATCAAAGGTGATTTTAAAAATTTGATGGCCAATGCTAAAATTGCTTTAAATATGAATATGCATTACAATCATTCAAATATATTCGTGTTTGATAACGGCATGGTTTTAAATATCGATAATGGCATCGCCAAACCCGATTTCAAAAATCAAATTCCAGTCGGCGACATCATGGTCGATGGGATGGATGTCGGCAATCTTAAATCAAGTGTGATTACCGAACGACAAAAAATGGCAAATGATGGCGTGATTGTCTTAGGAATTACCATTTCATTAAAAGAAAAGAAGATTACTAATGGCCCGGATGTTCAAATGCGTGGTTTTATCTTCTTGAAAGACTCTGAAGCCATCGTTAAAGAAATCACCAATATCTTCGTCACTAATACCAACAATTTTTTAAGCGGAGCTTTCCCCTCCATCGAAGAAACTGAAAACAAAATCAGCGATAGAATATTCAAATATGTTCGTTCTCAAACCGGAAAAACACCTTTGATTATTCCTCAAATTATCAATATCGATGAATAAAGCGACAATCGTCGCTTTTTTTATGAGTTTAATTAGAATTTAATTTACTTTGTCATTTAATGTAATTAACGAAAGCATCCGCCAAAATATCAAAATTGTTGTTATAACATGTTCGTCATGATACAATTGTCTAAGAATTTATTTTAAATACTTTTGAAGGGATTGTGGAATAATATGTTTTGTAAAAATTGTGGTAAAGAAATCTCCGACGATGCAAAATATTGTCCTTATTGCGGAGTTGAACAATCAAATATCGAACCTATTAAAAATGTTTCCGTGAAAGAAGAAAATACTTCTATTCCACCTGAAAAACATAAAAAGAAATCTCATCGCTTATTATTTGTCATGATCATCTTCGGTTTTTGTATATTCGGATTTGTTAAGTTTATGCAGTATCAACAATCGAGAAGTTTGGTCGGAGAAGATATAGTACAAGGAAATCATGATGGAGATATGCAATTATTCAAACGTTCGGCAAATCTTAATGATATTTCTGTGAATACTAGTGCGTCTTTTGAAAGTCTTGGTATGAAATATACCATCATCCCATTAACTGATATTGAAGGATTCGAAATAACTATCAACTACTTGAATAGCGATAAAATAATTCTTCATTCTTTAGTCAAACCTCTTGGAAATGTCAAGAAAAACGTTCAAATAAACTTCTCTGTCTCCCTATTTGACTTAGGATTAACGACATCGGCAAATATTGTATATGAGTCTTATGCCGTAACGGGAGGAACTGTATCTTATTTTAAATAACCATATAAATAATGCTTTATTTAACATATTCTCTTTTTGACATCAAAAAAAACAGATTGATGCAGAATCAATTTGTTTCTTTTATGAAATTTTTTTCATTGAATTTTTTAATTATAAATATTTTTGTTGAATATTATAGATAAAAGAGGTAGAATCTTGTACAAATTTACAATTTAAAAACAATTGTAATTTTCTATATCTATGTAGATACAAGGAGGAATTAATGAAAAAAAGTTTTGGTATTATTTTAATTTCTACTATTTTTTTAATAAGTTGCCAACAGGCAACAAGTGTAGAAACCAGTGGAGAATCCTCGAATAATTCAATTTCAAGTAGTGAAATGTCCGAAGATTTCCATTCATCTAATACCTTTGAATCCGAAGATTTCAGTTCATCTGATACCTTCGAATTTGAATTTGATCGACACTATAAATCAAATTCTTGGGATGAACAACTTTTAAAAGCGATTGCCTATTTTACAGGTGAAGAAAATAGTAATCTAGTTCCGTCGGTGAATGCAGATAGCTATGAATATTACTTTACTATTGATGAATATTCTAGCGTGGATATTCTTGTCATCAATTGTAATAATATTAATCCTGATACAGTCGTAGAAACTTATGAGAAAAGTTTAACAGCAAATGGCTTCCAGCTAGGAGAACAACCTTATGGATTTATGGAACTCAATGTTACAGATGATTTAATGGTTCAATATGCTCTTGGAGAAACGAATCTACTCCATCCTGATCCATATCTAGAACTGATTGTCTATACATACGCGACAAGAATGGTAGAATGGCCAAAAAATGCCATTTCTCTCATTACCGCGGAAGAAGTTCCGGAAGTGAAAGCAAAATCTTATGAAGCCATAGTAGATTATGATATTTATTATAGGCCTAGATTAGATATTATTTGTTATAATACGGATTATCGTTCTGTAAGTGAATATGAAGCAATTTTAGAAAACGCAGGTTATACCATTGAAAAAAGCATCAATCTATCGACCGCGGTAACTGAAAAAGGAACAAGAATCATGTATTCCTTTGATACTTACGATTATTCACTTACTCTATATGTCTCTAATGATTGGCCTTATGTTGATATCATGGCACTGCTAGGATTTGATCTTCCTAGATTAGATGTAAGTGGCGCAGAATTCTCTTTCCAATATTATACTTATGATGATGGTTCAGAATCCTTAGCGTTATATTATGAGCCTGTTGCTAAATCCTCTCTTGCAACTTACGGCTCATTACTTGAAGAGATTGAATTTAGTCAATATGGTCAAGAAACAACAGAAGTTTATAATGAAGGAACAGTAGATCAACTTACAATCACTTCAAGAGATTATCTTATGAATGAAGGGGATGAAGAAAATGAACATTGGATTCAACTCTTATATTGTGAAGAACAAAGTTCATTAGCAATCGTAATTTATTGGTAATAAAAATTTATGAAAGGAAAATAATTATGAAAAAATGTCAAATATTTGTACTATCCGCGACAATATTAGCCTTAGTAGCATGTAATAATCCTGTACAAGAATCAACGACATCTAATAATTCTAATGATTCTAGTACACCTCTTACTTCTGAAACCTCATCTAATAGTGATGGTAATTCAAGTAATGTAGAAACATCAAGTTCTACTAATACAAGTATGACCCAAAATCAAGCATTAGCCCTATTTAATAGCGCATTACAAAAGAATTATAGTAATGTTACAATCTATAGTACAATGTATGAAAGTGATTGGGCCGATGAATATAATACTGTTCAAACATCTGAAACCGAATTCATGAATGATGGCTATTTGTTATATTATAGTAACACATTGGCTGAAGCGGGTTATTCAGCAGAAGATTGTTATTCTTTATATTATATTGATGATCAAGATAGAAGCTATTTATATTTTGAGAGCGATTATTCTCATGCTTGTGCCGAATGGCAAGGTGGATATTTACAACAAGGATTAAGCAATGCAGATTTATCCGTTTGGATTGCATATGTATATCTTCCTCACATTTTAAAGAAACTTTCGGTAGATGTAGTAAGATATGATGCTGCTACTGGTTACTACATGGTAACTGATCAAACTGTGATCGATGCATTAAATGCTGATGGATTCGGCTTAGTTTCTTTTGATTTTGCTACTGTTGCATTAAGTATTGGTAGCAATGGTTACTTTAATCAAATCATTGCTTTAGCGGATGGTAGTACATTAGATAATCCTGAACTCTACGTCAATGTTTCCTTGTCTAATTTTGGTACAACTGTATTTCCATCAACTTACACAATCGAACAACCATTTGCACCAGAAAATGTGAAAAGATACTATCAAATGATGGGCTGGGAACACGATTATGAAGATGCTTATTATAATGACGCAACAGTATCTCTAAAAGACGAACAAGATAAAGATTATACTACTGGAGCACCAGATGGTTATGATGCTATCATGAACGTAGATGATGTAATTGATTTACAATACGCCTTGACCCCTACCTCGTTTGAACCATGGCAAATCGAACATGATGCCGAAGTAGAATGGCATTGGACAAATGGAATGTTTAATAAAGTAAATGATAGTCTTTCCAATGGCAAATTTAGAGCCGTTAACACTAATGGTGGAGATGGTGAAATTTGGGTCACATTTACCGGAGCTTATGGTGAGCAACAAACATCCAATAAAATTAAGATTAAAGTGAATGCCTTACCTGATCAAGATAAGACCGGAGCAATCTATGACTTTAATTGGACTAATATACAATTAAATTCCGAAGGTGGAAAAGATAAAGAATTTAAGGAAATTACCGCTATTAATGAAGCGCCAAATTCTAAAGCTTTATACACCATTACTGCCGGTATGAATGTTAGTTTAATCGATGGAAGTAATGGTCAATTAGCAAATTACTTTGAATCTGGTAGACAATATTTAACCTTTAGTCCAACCGCAAACGATGCCTTGAATCATGATCGAAAAGATGATTTAATCTTCGATTTCGGTGAACAACAAGTCTCTAAGATTTCCTTCAAATATGGTTTCTTCTATGAAAATCATGCTACGAACAAAGATAAAATTAATCATGTATACATTGAAACGAAAGATGATGATCAATGGTACAAAGAAGTTCCAGTAGAAGGTAGCGGAACAAAGACCGAGCCAATCTCACCAGACGAAGCAAAATGGTATGTCGATATTGCTGACGAAATTAAAGAGAATATTTCTACAAGCTTCATGAAAACATATGAAGCCACATTTGAACCAACATCTCATGTTAGAATTGATATTCCTTTAGCAAATACTGTTGGAACACCATTACAAATTTGTATTGATTCTGTGTGTTTCTTTGCGGATGAAAATTGTCATAACTATGTTGCCCCAGAAGATCAACCTGTAACAGGCATAAATCTTACTCCCGAAACAGCAACTGTATTTGTCGGTAAACAACAAACGATCAATGCTCAAGTCTTACCTCAAGGTGCGGATAGTACATTAACATGGCATGTTGAAGAAGAAAAAGACGACATCGTTGCAGTTGAAAACGGAAAAGTCACAGGAAAAGCTCCTGGTGTTGCTAAAATATGGGCTACATCTGATAAAGGAGAAGATGGTCAAACCATCACCTCTAATCAAGTCACAATCACCGTTGAAAATGAACCTGATTTTACTGAATATGTCGGTAAAAAATATAATGATTCACAAGTAGATGTTACCCTTACATTTGTGAATAGTAATACTATTGCATTAGATGGTATTCAGTCTGAAAAAATTACAGCAACCATCGAAAGTGTTGTAAAAAAGAATAATGAACCTTATTACACAATGAAAATTGCTGATGATGGAGGAACATTCCATTTAACAGTATCTAGCTCTAGTGCATTTATCACCGAATATCCGGGTTCATTGAAAACATCATATTCCTTTTCGGTAATTGGAGAGGTTAAATCTGCTTATTTAACTATGAGTGGAAATAGAGTAAATGAAGATCAAATATATGAAGTTTTCGCTAATGACGGTTCTACATATCTTACAGTTAAACCGGACAATTCATCAGCTCCCTTTACAGTAGACGTACAATCTAGCGATTCCTCTGTAAATGTAAGTTATGAATCCAGTAACAAAACAATAACTGTTCAATTTACTCAAGCAAATGAAGAAGTGACGCTTACTGTTACTTTAACAGACGAATATAATAATGTAACCACGATGACAGTTAAGTTCAAAGTAAAAGAAAAAGTATACCCAACGTCTGAGGCTGATTTTGAAATTAAAACCGATAAAGATGTCAATGAAATCAAAACCGGAAATACCGTTCAATTCTCTATCAATTGGTTAAATGACAAAATTAATCAGAACAAAGATGAAGTTACTTGGTCTGTTCAAAATGAAACTGAAGGTGGAGATCCCCTTGCTACTATTAACTCAAAAACCGGTAAATTCGAAGCTATCGGCGAAGGAAATGTTATAGTCACCTGTACAGTTAAGGGTGAAGGAAGTACTACCATTTCAAAGACTATGACAATTACCATTCAAAAGAACGACGTTGAAAATCCTACACCAGGAGACATTTGGGGAAATTATACTGGATGGGATGATTATAGTACTTACGAATTTACTTTGGATATCGATGTAAATGGGGCAACGCTGACAATTGTTGATGGTACTGGTGCATCATATCATTTTACGTTCAGTAAAAAAGATGGAAGTTACTATGAATTTACACTTGATGATGACCCAACGGTGACTCTGTATGTTAATGATGGAGGAATGATGTTTAGCGATGATGGTGCTTATATTTATGATAAAGAAGATGCAATGTTCGGAAGTTCGGTATATTTTGATTAATAATAAAGGAATAAAAATTAATTTATGAAACGCATTATAGGTACTGGACTATTAATAACAACCCTATTTTTAGGGATGGGATGCACTGAGACTATAGAAGATTCAACCGCGGTTGAATCTTCTAGTGATGCTACCACTTCAGAAGTTATTAGTGAACCCTCTTTTCTAGACAGTAAATGGGGTAGAGAGTACAATGAAACTATCATTGGCAATTTGGGCACAGATATTCCTTATATTTCCGTTCCGAATTATGAGGTTGTAGAAAGTGAAGATGATTTCGGCGATCCTCTTATCATCATTTATTTATACTTTGAAGAAAGTGAATTAGCTTCCAAACTAGAAGAATATGCTCTTATTTGTCAAAATGAAGGATATGTTGTATCTCTAGAACAATCGGGATATGTAGATCCTAATAATGGAGATAGCTATACATATGATGTCTATTTTGCAGATAAAGAAATCGATGATAAACTTGGCATAGAATTACAATTTCTCGAAGGACAAAACAATGGTAAAGAATGTTTAGGTATCTTTGCATATAACTATGTTGTAGATGATCCATATGCATGGCCTACAAATTTAGTCACTTCTTTATTAGGTCATGATGTTCCTCATCTAGAGGATGAAGGTAACTATACCTACAATGTTCACATCAATTCCGATGGCGCAGGTGGTAAATACATCGATATGATTATTCAAGGAGTTGCGACGACCGCGGAGGAAGATTATATAACCATTCTTGAAGCAGCAGGATATCATGTTGAAAAAGATTTATATGATCCTGAAACATATGAATATATGGGAAATATGGCTTATGATAAAGATATGAGTCATGTCATTCAATTTGGTTTATCTCAATATGGACTCGAAATTTATATCTGGTTAATATAATCATTAAAATTTAGCATTTATGAAAAGTAGAAATAAGCAATTGATTTCTACTTTTTTTGTGGAATTTTCTATTTAGCAAATAAAACACTTATAAAATCTTATTTATGAAACAATTTAGTCTTATATGACATTTATAAAAACAGCATGAATAATCATGCTGCTTTTTCTAATTCAATTGGAGTTCCTTCAAGATAGAGATAAGTTTCATTTATGATGGTCGCATTAGGATCATCAAGTACTTCGAGAGAATAATTACCATAATTATCCCAAAATTCAATGATACACTCTTCATCGCTAGTTGCGACAAACGTAAAATAACCATTGCTTTCAGTATGATTATAATTTATCGCAGGATTTGCACTTGCTTTACGAATTAAAGATAAAGAAACATTATCATCTTCATATACATTTGTTAAAACAATGGCATCATCTGCTATTGCTAAAGTAAAATCACTCGAAGCAATATCATAACCATTATATGTTCCTAAAATAGATTGCCACTTAGCATCCCCTTTAATTTCATCCTCTGTTTTTTCACTGGATGTTGGAGTTTCTGAAACACTTGAAGAATCAAATGGATTAAATTCTAAACTGTTCTTTGAATCGATTAGTTCTCCTTGTACACTTTGTGATGAACTTTCGACACTTGCAATTTGTGTTTCTTGACATGAGATTAATAATAGACCTAATAGACTAAATAAGACGATGCGTTTTTTCATTTTCTTTTTCTCCTTTTTAAGGCTTTCAGATCGCTAAAGCGTAATTTACGAATCATGATATCTACGATGAATAAGATTACTATGACTAAGATTAGATATAAACTAATACTATCGTAGAATCGTGAACTTGCTTCATCATAAGAGATGACATAATCATAATCTATAGCGACAATTCCGTTTTCACCGACAATTTGATATAAAAGTTCTTCGTCGGTAGAATGAAAATAATCATATTCTTTTGAGTAAGAAAAGTCAAAATATTTCGTATCACGATATGTATTTTCTCCATTATGGTAAATTAAATCTAAAGTATATAAACCAATTTGCTCTACATTAAAGCTCATTTGATATGTAGTAACTTCATTTCTAAAGTATTTAGCTTCTTCTTTTGTGCCATCTGGATGAGTTAAAATGACCTCTAGATAGGCATTATTATTTAATAAATCAAGATTTACCGTACAATCGGCGCTATAGCCATTCGTGGATATTTCTACATCATAAATGGTCGATACTCTTTCACTCGGTTCTAGATAATGAACCATATTATTTAATAGCGCCCTTCCTCCAGAAGAGATGTATAAATCGCTTGCCCAAGAAGAATTTAAATCACTCGTAAAGGACATCACTTTACCCTTTCCAAAATTCCAATAGGCTAATAAAGGTACTTCACGTTCACCACCTAGATCATTTGTATAAGTGACTGTATAAATCGTCGAGGCACTTCCTTTAATTCTCGAAAAGTTGTACCCATGAATAGAAGGTAAATTAGTCACATTTTCCATCACAGGATCATTTTGATACTTATTGTGGATTTCAAAAGTACCCTCGACACGCGTATTGGTGATTTCATCTGCGACGGATTGTAAGATGACATCGACGATATCTTCACTTTGATTGATATAATAATAAGTTCCATTTCCCTCATTTGCTAAAGTGGATAATAAGGAGGCTCCATCTTTTGAGGAAATATTCAAGAAAGAACAAGCAATATTATTTCTTGTCATATTGTTAACAGCCATGATTAAAGCAATGGGATCATCCGCGGGTAAACCATCGGATAAGACAATGACATTCTTTGTTTCGAAATTTGCATTGCGAAGTTGCGAATCCGCTTCTAATAAACCTCCACGCATATTTGTAGCGTACGATGTTTGAATGTTATTGATTGCATTAATAATTTGTTCTCTATTTCTTGCACTTGTAAGGGGCTGAATAACATTGGTTTTGTCTCCAAAAGTGATCACAGTAACATAATCTTGTTCCCCTAGTAAATCTAAACAAGCAATCGCGCCTTCTTTAGCCTTTTGTAAACGATTTTGTTCATCCATTGATGAAGAGGCGTCAATGACTAAAGCGACGCATTTTGTATCATTTGTTTCAAATTGCACCGGTAACATATTGTTATATTTAGACATCGTTTCAGAACTGGTACCAGAAGCATAAGTCGTGCCATATGTGACTAAAGATTTTCCATAAGTCGCCACAACTTTTTCTAAATTCGTTACTAATTCTTCATGATGAGGTAAACCCACAATATTTGCATTTGCAAATACAAATTCATCATATTTACATAAATCTTCAAGAAGATAAGGAGTTTCCTCACGATTAAAGAAAGGATCAATCACACAATTTTCATTATAAAGAGCGGCAATGGTATTACAATCTGAATATTTATCTCCGACAATCATCACTTTATATTCATCTACAACTTCTTGAACAAAATATTTAATATTATTTCTTTCGTCATCTTGTTCATTTCCTTTTACTTCAAGATGATAAGAATGATTACCTTTAGTTTCCGTATTTAAAGCAAACTCAATGATATTAATTCCCTTCATTAAGCTTAAATTTTTTGTTTCTTTTACTTTATCATCTTCATAGAGGGTACATGGAACTCGCATTTGATTTCCTGCTTGAATAGAAGCTTTTACCGTTTCATTTCGATCGATATAAGTTTTATTAATATAATCTAAACTATTAATTTGGACATCATAATCATGAACTTCATGGTCTAAATAGATAGCGTCGACTTGAATATTTTTGCTTTGAATATCGATCATGGCTCTTAAAACATGATTATCTGTTTCCCCGCCATCGGAGATAAGAATCATCTTTTTAAAGACATTATCATGATACAAAGTAGAGGTATATTGAATGGCACTTTCAATATTCGTCGCACTTTTATCTACACTAGATTCTTTAACACTTCTTAAAGCGCTGTCTAAAGGAGATAATAGTTCGTAATTTTTAGCAAAGGTTACAACACCCATCGAAGAATGATTATCTAAATGAGCATAAATCTTTTGAATTTGTTCATCGATTTTATCTAGTTCATCGTTATTGGATTCGGAAACATCGGCAAGAACATAGACTTCACTATCTTCATTGGACTTCAAAAAGGAAACATCGACACACGCGGTAGTGATAAGTAAAGCAATAAGCAGATGAATGATTAAGGAGATAATATTCTTAGGACTCTTCTTTCCTGCTTTCATACGAATAAAGGGCACTAAGATAAGTGCTAATAAGGGAATAATTAATAAGAATAACCATGGATGAGCAAATTTAATATTGTTCATGAGCGTACACCATCCAATCTAAAATAAAGAAAATAGCCCCAAGAAGAACAATGATCATCAATTGATCGACAATCGAGGTATTTCTTATAATATTCGCATTTTCAACAAGGGCAAAAGAAGCGTCTTTTGTCACAGTGACATAACCTTCATCTTTAGAAAATCCAACATAAATAGGATAAGTTCTGGTTTCATTTTGTGAAGTGATTTGTACTTTATATGTACCTACTTCTTTTAAACGATAATATTCGATATTTGAATTAAAGGAGATATATTTTACATCTTCGGAAGGAGTCGTAATTCGCGCACTTTCAAATCCTGAAGAGACATTGATTTGTAAATCATCTCCCGCGACATAATTTTTATCCTCAATGGGGCTTGGTAAAGAATAATTTAATAAATTTCTCATCAAAGGAATAAAATCATATAGAATCGGTAGGTCACTATCATCAAGTGCAAAAGAGAAAACAACCTCTCTAGCGTTATCTTCTGTAGTACCGACAAATAATAAAGGAACAGAATCATAACTTAAAATCGTAGTAAAGGGTTCGTATAAACTATATTTATAATATTGATATAGCATCATCTGATTTTGATGAGTTCCTTCTGTGATTTGCCTATATAAAGGACTATCCTCTCTTTGATAACGGACACTATAAGAAGGCGAAGAAACACGATGATCTTGAACTAAAAATCCTGAATGATCGACATTTTGATCAATATTGATAAACCAAACAGAACTATTTTCCGGTAATCTAGATGGAGTATAGCTATCAAAGATATATAAATCATATTCCCCTTCAACATAGGCTTCCGGGGCTATGATATCTAAATCATAAATTCCTATCGCGCGAATCATCGCTTGAATATAGAATGGAGACTTACTCACCAAAGCAATCTTCGATTTATTTTTGTTCGTCAAAGGATAATAAGAATCTACATTATCTAAAGCTAAACTATCTTCATTATTAATTTTAACACTTGCTTTTTCATATGTTCTTTTTACGACATCAAATCGGAACGGAGTTTCTATATCTTTTGTAACACTAATTTCTTGACTTCTTAATTCATTATCATCGAGTAATAAAGATAAAGATAATGTAGTATCTTCTTCATAAGATAAAACATTTCCTTCAAAAATAAGACGATTGTTTTCTTCTTTAACCGAAAGATCATAAATCGCATAATTTTGTTCATGATTAGATAAATTCACCCATTCAACATTATCAATATGGGTATAAGTTTTATCAGTATAAACGATTAATTTAGATATCTCCCCGTTTTGATAATAAGAAAGTGCAGTATCTAAAGCATCATCAAGCTCAATATAAGAATCTTCGGGAGTTATGCGATTGCTTAATTGATAAAAGATGTCTTTATCTTGAGTTTTTTTAACAATAGTTTGAGCCTCACTTCCGGCATAAATTAAAGTATACGTACTTCCTATTAAAGAAGAAGAAACTGTGGAATTCATTTGTTCTTTTGCCATTTCAAATCGAGATTTCCCAGCTTGAGTAATATTCATACTTCCCGAAGCATCTAAAATAAAACAAATATTCTCGGCTTGATCAGGAAGATAAAAGACAGGATGGGCTAAAGAAATCGATAAGAATAATATAGCGATGATTTCAAAGATTAGACTTAATAAGCCTTCAAAACGACGAAGAATCTTCTTTCTTTTTAAGAATTTTTCACTTAATTCAAATAAATAAGAAGAAGATACAATATGCTCTTTATATCGATTTCTTATAATATAGATAATGATTAAAATCGGTATTCCAATTAAACCTAATAAACCCCATGGATATAGAAAACTCATTTTACAATCTCCATAGACATGAAGTCTTTAAAAAATACATCTTGCAAAGAACGCTCGACAGGAATTAATAAATATTTAGCATCCCGTATTTCACAATAATTTTTAATTCTATTTGTGACATACTTTACGGCTTCTTGATAAGCCTCTAAAACATTTTGTGTGATATTGTTTTTATAATATCGTTCATTATTTTCGCTATCGTAAAGAATCACTTTTCCCCTTTTCGAAGGATTTAATTCTTCTTGAGAAAGAACTTGTAAACATAAAACATCTCTTCTTTTTTCACGAAGGTGATCAATGGAATATTCATAAGGTAAGTCTGTGAGAAAATCAGAAATGATGATCGAATTTCCATCCCCATATCCCACATTTGATTTTAAAATGGCTTCCAAAAGATTACTTTCCCCTTTAAACTCCACTTCATTTAATCTATTGATATAGTTTAAATAAGAATCTTTTCCTACGACATTTTCCATGATGCCATATAATTGATTTTCTTGAACATAATAAATCGATACTTTGTCCATGTATTTGATAGATAAATAAGCAAGTGACGCGGCAAGTTCTAACGCTCTTATGCCTTTAGAAAAATAACCCATCGACGCGGAGGCATCAACATAGATTTTTGTATGTAATTGTCTTTCGTCTAAAAAGAGCTTTAAAAAGAGATTATCGGTACGCGCAAAAACACTCCAGTCGATTTTACTGACATCATCTCCAGGAATATATTCCCTATAATCAGCGAATTCTACTGAGGAACCATAACTTTTTGTCTTATGATTTCCTCCAAATCTTCCTTGAATGATATCGTGTATTGATAACTGCAGTAATTCGATTTGCTCTAAGAATTGATCATCGATAATCTGCTTCATAATTAATGACCTTTTTTATTCTCTTGGATTAATAAAGAAATCACCTCATCACAAGATAGATGTTCATTAATCGCATTGTAGTTAATCTTAATACGATGTCTTAATATAGGATAACAAAGAGCATCGATATCTTCATAACTTACATTAAATCTTTCTTCGATTAAGGCTCTGATTTTTGCCGTGGTAATTAAGGCTTGACCCGCGCGAGGGGACGCGCCATAACGGATATATTTTTTTGCCACTTCCGAAGTATCTTTTAATTCAGGGTGACTAGAAGAAACTAATTTCATGGCATATGTGACAATTTCAGGAAGAACCGGGACGTCTTTTGCTAATGCCCTCATTGCTAAAATGGTTGGTCCATCGATAATTTTCGTCGCAACTTCATCCATCGTAACTTGTGTCATATTGACGATGTTTTCAAGCTCTTCATTGCTAGGAAATTCCATGACTAATTTAAACATGAAGCGGTCCATTTGGGCTTCCGGTAAAGGATAAGTACCATCTTGTTCGATGGGGTTTTCTGTTGCCATAACAAAGAAGGGTTCATCAATTTTATAAGTTTGATTTGAAACCGTGACACTATGCTCTTGCATGACTTCGAGTAAAGCAGATTGTGTTTTAGGGGTTGCTCTATTGATTTCATCGGCAAGAATTAAATTTGCAAAGACGGGTCCTTTTTGGAATCTTGTATTGAGTTTTCCTTGTTCATCTTTTTCGATGATATTCATACCGATTAAATCTGATGGCATTAAATCTGGCGTAAATTGAATTCTCGAGAAAGGTAAACTTAAAGTTTGACTTAAAGAACGAACTAGACGAGTTTTACCAACGCCTGGAACACCTTCAAGAAGAACATTACCTCCTGCGAGAATCGCGATAATGACATTATCGATTACCTCTTCTTGACCGACGACATCCTTATGGACTTCTTCTTTGATCTTTTTGACTAATGTTGCAAATTCACTGATTTCTAATTCCTTCATAGCATTCTCCTTTTTATTGCCTTTTGCGGCTCACTATTTCCTTCGTTATTTTTACTTTGATCGTATAATGATTTAAAGTAATCATCTAAAATATCTTCAAGATCATCGGGGATATTTCCTTGTATTTCACCTTCGACGATTTGATTATAATAATCATCTAAAACATCGCCAAGTTCTGTAAATCCGTCTTTAGTAAAGACATGACCATCGCCATATTGGGTTTCTCCATCTCCGCTTTGTATGGAATTTGAAGAATCCGAGTTTTGGCTTGCACTATCGATATCCCCTGAATCAATTTCACTAGTTTCTCCAGATTCTACACTAGTTAAATCTCCGCTTTCAATTCCTGAATCGCTTCCTTGTTCTCCACCTTGCATTGAAGTTGAATCACTAGTCACTATGCTTGTATCGATGGAGCTTGGATCAAGTGAACTATTCGAGTTAGGATCCTCTTTAAAGGGGGAATTAGGATTTAAAGGAATGAAAAAAGATCCTCCAACAATTAAAAGTGCTATAACTAAAGAAATATAATAACCAATAGGAATCACAATCGGTAATTCTTTAGTATCGCAATTCAGTAAAGATAGCTTTGTATCTTCTTTTTGCTTAATTAAGATTTCATTGTCATTTGATGGATATTCCACCATCGTTTGAGTTTTTTCTTTTAAATGGTATGTTTCATCAAGTCTTTTAGCAATGCTTTTTTCATCTGGTTGATGATTAAAATATAGTAAGCAAACAAATATAGCAGAAGAACTTAAGAAAATCAAAATATAAAAGATAAAAAATAAATCGATCCCGATTAATTTAAAGGCACCAAAAATAAGAGCAGTAAAAATAGCGCCGAGAGAATCCCCTAATATCAGTGCTTTAATTAAATGTTCGAGTAAAATTTTCTTGCTAAACTTTTTAAATTCTTCTTTCATATCCACTTTTAATTAAGACTTTTATATTTATATAAAATATAAAATTTTGCGTTAATTATAGCATATCTCCCTTTCTTTTCAAGAGAAAAAAATCGAATATGCAAATTCGTATATTGAGGGCATAAATTTGTCCTAACTACTCGCTTTTTTAATGGTAAACCATAAACTTTGTACGATGAGGAAGATCCAAATTGAAAATTATTTAAAGACAGGAGCATTCAACTTCCGCTTCGTTAACTTTGTCACTTAACATCATTGAATTTTTTTTGGCAATTTATTTCATCTATCAAAAATAATTGCTATAATAACAAAGTTTGAGGTGATTTTTATATGAAAATTAGAAATGTCGCCATCATCGCTCACGTCGACCACGGAAAAACAACCTTAGTCGACCAATTGTTACGAAAATCAGGAACATTCAGAGACAACGAAGAGGTTCAAGAACGGGCGATGGATAGCAATGATATCGAACGGGAACGCGGAATTACGATTTTAGCCAAAACTACTGCGATCAATTACAAAGATTATCGCATAAATATTTTAGACACTCCTGGACACGCCGACTTCGGTGGTGAAGTAGAACGAATCATGAAAATGGTTGATGGCTGTGTATTAGTCGTCGATGCACTAGAAGGAACGATGCCACAAACCCGCTTTGTCTTAAAAAAAGCTTTGGAAGCACATATTCAACCCATCGTCGTCGTCAATAAAATCGATCGACCAAACGCCGATCCTTCAAGAGTCGTCGACGAAGTGCTTGACCTTTTTATCGAGCTTGGCGCTCCAGATGAACTTTTAGACTTTAAAACGATCTATTGTTCAGCCTTGAAAGGAACTTCCTCTTATAGCCCTCTTATCAGCGATCAAAAAGAGGGCATGGATCCGATTTTTGAGACGATTATTAGTGAAATTCCCGAACCGCAATGCGATGAAAATGGTGAATTGCAATTTCAACCGGCCCTTCTTGATTACAATGATTACGTTGGGAAAATCGGAATCGGTCGCATCAATCGCGGAGTCATTAAAACTAACGACATGGTCACATGTTGCCGTTTAGATGGCACGACTAAAAATTTCCGCATTCAAAAACTCTATGGTTTTTTAGGTCTAAAGCGACTTGAAATTCAAGAAGCTAAAGCCGGGGATATTGTTGCTATCGCTGGATTACCTGACCTTTGCGTCGGTGAAACGATTTGCGAATTCAATAAACCTTGTCCTCTCCCTTTCATTCATATCGATGAACCGACCTTGCAAATGACTTTCGGAGTCAACTCGTCGCCTTTCGCAGGACGAGACGGCAAACAATTGACTGCCCGTAAAATCGAAGAACGTCTCTACAAAGAAACACAACGCGACGTCTCTTTGAAAGTCGAACGAATTCCCAATTCTGAAACTTGGATCGTCTCGGGACGTGGTGAATTGCATCTTTCGATTTTAATTGAAAATATGCGACGCGAAGGCTTTGAATTACAAGTTTCTAAACCCGAAGTTATCATTAAGGAAATCGATGGTGATCCTTGTGAACCATATGAAGACGTGCAAATCGACTGCCCGGAAGATTATGTTGGTTCCGTAATGGAAGCTTTAGGTTCCCGTGGTGCCGAATTGGTTCATATGTCATACAATGAAGATCAAGTTCGTGTCAATTATGTGATACCTTCGCGTGGATTACTCGGCTTCATGACTAATTTCATGACCTTAACCAAAGGATACGGAATTATCAATCACACTTTTAAAGAATATCGAAAGCAATTAAAACTAAATGTCGGAGAACGTAAAATCGGTGTTCTAGTAGCCACGGACGGTGGTCAATCGACACCATATGCTTTACAACATGTCGAAGAACGTGGCACGATGTTTATCGGGCCTGGAGTTGAAGTCTATGAAGGGATGATCGTCGGTGAAAATCGCTACGATATGGATCTAGGCGTTTCCGTGGTTCGCGAAAAGAATCTTTCCAATATGCGTTCTTCTTCGAAAGATACGACCGTCGTTTTAAAAAGCCCTCGTCATCTTTCTTTGGAAGAAGCACTCGATTATATCAATACTGATGAACTCGTCGAAGTGACTCCAAATGCTTATCGAATGCGGAAAAAAATTCTCAATACCGCAGAACGGAAAAAATTTGAAGCGCATCATCGTCAAGATTAAAAAAACAGGTCAACCCTGTTTTTTCTTATATTAAAATTAGACGGAGGAAGTAAAATATGAAATGGTATAAAATTGTTTTAGCAGTTTTTCTGATAATTTTATTTTCGCCCTTTATTTTATTAGGAATAGTATTATTTTCTTTATTAGGATTTATATTATTTTGCTTTATAACGCCATATTCAGCTATTTCTAATCGCAAAAATTATAAAAAATCTGCTTACTATCAAAAATATAAAAAATCTTATAATAAAACAATTTGCACTAGTAATAATTATATTTTTTATAATTATGCGATTAATGAGAAATTGCCTATTCAATATTTCAGAGTTGAATCTACCGGATTCGAATATTTCATTTTTAAAAACAATATTTTTATTTTCCCTGATTTTAATGAAATTGTATTTAATGTAGATAAAGGTGAATACGAAATAGTATATAAGGAAAAAAACAAGCAAATATATATGTCAATAGATGAATTTATTAATAATAAAAGAAAACTATTTGATGATAATATCGCTTTGCCGATAAAAATTTTAGTATTAAGAAATTATTTTGACGAAGAATATCTAGATATCGATAATCTTCCTCAATCACTTTATGTTGTAAAGTATTACAATACAGCTTTCAAAAATGAAAATAAAAAATTATTGTCGATTGTTCCACATACAACTGAAACATTATATAAAATGATGTTAGAAAATGAAAAACTCGGCGGTAAATTTGAGTTGAAAAATGGCGAACAGATTATTTGGACTTTTGAAGATGTCCAATATGAAATAGAAATGGAAGGTGATGAAGGTTATTTTGGTGTTTTTAAAAATAATAAATCTCATACCAATATTACACATTGGCATCCTTGGAATTATGAGATATATGATGATGTATGTAATGTCGGCGAAAAAGGTAATATATTAATAATAAAGTATTCATTAGGATCAGCAGAAACATTATATATGGGAAATCCTAAAAACTATGTATTTGATAAAAACAAAAAACGCATCGGAAAAATATTTTATTTTGAATCTAAATAAATTAAGTGATAAATCTTTTTTGTAATGTTTAATAATTACTACTTTATAGGTTCATATTAGATAAAATCGCGTTTATAAAAGATTCTCTTAATTTATTAGCACCACTAAGAACTCTTTTTAGTGGTTTTTTATTGTTTGATTTTAATTACGAGATTTCGCATCGCATTTAAAATAGCGATAAGCGCCACTCCAACATCGGCAAAGATTGCAAGAAACATGTTAGTGTAACCTAAAGTCGAAAGAATCAAAACTAAGATTTTTATCGCTATTGAAAAGATAATATTTTCTTTAACGATTCTTATCGTCCGCTTTGACAAGCGGTAGATTAAAGGGATTTTTTGAATATCATCGTTTAAAATGACGACATCGCTAGCCTCTAACGCGGCATCAGAACCAAGTCCCCCCATTGCAAAGCCCACATCGCTTAACGCTAAAACCGGTGCATCATTCAATCCATCGCCGACAAAAGCGATTTTACTATCGGCATCCAATGATTCTTTTATCGTCTTGAAAATTCTGACTTTATCTTGTGGCATCAATTCATAATGCACTTCGTCGAGTTTCAAATAAGATTGGATTTTTAAAGTATTTTCTTTTTTGTCTCCGGTAAGCATCACCGCTTTAATATTTTGATCATGGAGTTTCTCGATTGTGGCTTTTGCTTCTTTTTTCACTTCATCACCGACCGTCACATAACCTAAATATTGATTATCGTAAGCGACATAGATCGTCGTTCCAAATGAATCGTTTTTAGCATAGTTAATATTAAATTGCTCCATCAATTTGTCGTTGCCGGCGATGATAACTTTATCGTCAATTTTTCCTTTAAGACCCATTCCGGCAACTTCTTCATACTCTTTTACTTCCTTCAATTCACCATCATAAGATGTGACAATAGCGTTAGCTAACGGATGTAAAGAATTATGTTCAAGTGACGCAAGAAGTTGCATCATCCGCCCTTCATCAGCAGCACTTTTATCAATAATTGTAAAATTGCCTTTAGTTAAAGTACCTGTTTTATCAAAGCATATTGCTTTTAACTTCGCGATTTGTTCAATATATGTACTGCCTTTTATTAGGATTCCTTGTTTTGAAGCATAGCCGATGCCCGAAAAGAATGATAACGGAATCGATATCACTAAAGCACACGGACACGAGACCACTAAAAATGATAGTGCTCGATGCAACCACATGGTCCATAATCCGTCAAACAAAGGTGGAAGTACCGCTAAAACAATTGCTAAAAGGACGACAAGCGGTGTATAAATTCGCGCGAATTTTGTGATGAATTTTTCATTCTCCCCTTTAGTTGACGATGCCTCTTCGATAAGCGATAAAATTTTAGTAGCCGTCGAATTTTCATAGGTGCTCTTCACTCTAATTACAAGTCGCGAATTGAGATTGATCGTTCCAGAAAATACTTCGCTCTTTTTTAAAACCTTAACCGGTAGCGACTCACCGGTTAAAGAACTCATATCCAATAAAGATTCTCCCTCTTCAACTATGCCGTCAAGGGGAATTCTTTCACCCGGTTTTACAACCATAAGTTCATCTAATTTCACTTCTGCAGAAGCGACTTCAAGTTCTTGATCGTCACGGATAACACGTGTAGTTTCCGGAATGAGATTCATCATCGCCGTGATCGATTTTCGCGATTTGTCTACCGCTAAATCTTGAAGTAATTCTCCAATTTGGTAAAGAATCATCACCGCGATGGCTTCACTATACTCTTGTAATGCTAGTGCGACAAGTGAAGCAAGACTCATCAAGAAAAACTCATCTAGAAAAGCGTGGGGATCATGAAAAATATTTTTGATAGCTTTAAAGATAATATCGTAACTGATAACAACATACGAGACTATAAAAATAATGACCTTAAAAACATTATCAATCGGCAAAAAGATTCCAAGTAATAGCAAAATAGAAGATAAAATTATTTTAACGATTGCGATAATATTTTCTTTATTCATACGATTTTTACACCACCTTCGAATTTTGCACATTCTTGGCGAATAGTAGCTAGCACTGTTTCAAATTGATCATCGTACGATTCGATCGTCATCTTATTAAATAAAAAATTGATCGTAAGGTTTTGAACGCCATCGATTTTTTGAAGTTTCCGTTCTAATTTAGTAGCACAAGACGGACAGTCTAATCCGATAACTTGAAATTTCTTAACCATAATTTTCCTCCAACGATTAAACGTTTGTTTAATTGTATATTCATTATATTCAGGTCAAGAAGCTTTTGCAACTATTTTAAATTATTTATTTATTATTTGTCGCGATTAAGTCTAGTCGCACCCTTAAAAAAAAGAAGAATCACGAAGACACTAATTATATAAGCGATTGCAATTAATAGCATCTTCGATAGATTCATCTAAAATCACTTCCTATTATATCAATATGTAGATTTGTCGAAATTATTATAATTTTGTCGTATTTTATATTTAAATTGTCCCCATTCAATGAATACTGAATACAATTTTTATCTTCTAATTGGAACTTATTTATAGTTTCACTCTAACACTTTATCTCGTCTAATAAAAACATAGTCATATATAATGGATAACACTTAATTTTCGGATTAGAACAATTTACATTATTTGTTGATAGGATAATTCCATAATCTAATCTTTCCTTTTCAAGTATGGTTTTTAAGCTTGATGCTTTTATATTTTTACCTGACTTTACTTCTATTGGAACAATTTTTCTTTTCATATATGTTACAAAATCTATTTCAACAGTTTCATTTTTTTGATAATAATATATAGGTAGCTGATTATCAATTAAGCATTGCGCTATAGCATTTTCAAAAATACCACCTTTAAATACACCTAAATTCCCATTAATTATATCAAAACTAACATTTTGTTCATAAAAAGATAAC
Source organism: uncultured Bacilli bacterium (assembly GCA_947627505.1). Classification (GTDB taxonomy): domain Bacteria; phylum Bacillota_I; class Bacilli_A; order RFN20; family CAG-449; genus CANQAG01. The sequence continues at coordinate 42,471 of CANQWG010000003.1, forward strand.
AATAAACCTGTATCATTAAAATAAAATTTAAAAGCATTTAAATCTCTATAAGCTTTAAGTGGAATATCAAAGGTTTTTAATCTATTTACTTTAATTACTAATCCTGCATCTAAAAGCCAATTCAATGTACTTCCATAATACCTTGAAGTTCCCCCCTGCTTAACAACTTTATATTGAAATTTCTTATTATCTTTTGCAAGTTGTTCTGGAATTGACTCAAAGCATTCTCGAGCTTTTTCTCTCATCGTCTTAGATGCATATTTTGCAATATCATTTTTATAATCTAAAAGAATATTTTTTTGAACATAAATCACTTGTTGCATATTCGAAGTTTCTATGTATTTTTTTACGGCAGCAGGCATCCCGCCTACAACAATATAGTGTAAAAATAATTCAATCAGTTTTTCATGAGTAGCTAATGGAACAACTTCATTTTTATCAAAGTATTCGTGTAAGCTACAAATTAACTCATCACTATATCCGTTAGCCCACAAAAATTCCTTAAAAGACATAGGTCTCATGTATAGTGATTCAACGTATCCTACAGGATAAGAAGAAACCTCATGCATAATAATTCCAAGCATTGATCCAGAGGCAATAACATCAAATCGTCCATCTAAAGCAAAAACTTTTAAAGCAGTTAAAACCTGTGGACATCTTTGAACCTCATCAAAGAATAACAAAGTTTTACCTTCTTCTATTGGTGTTGGTTGATAAGTTGTTAATTGCATTAAAAGTGTTTTTATATCCAAATTTCCAGAAAATATATGCCTTGCATCCTCACTAAACTCAAAATTTATGGAATAGCAATATTTATAATTATTTTTTGCAAATTCCTCAACTAAATAAGTTTTGCCTACTTGTCTAGAGCCATATATGAGGAGTGGCTTATGTCCGGGTTGTGACTTCCATTGTACTAATTTGTCATACATACTTCTGCGCATAAAATCAACCCCTTTCATACTTAATTTTACCATGGTCTATAAAAATATGCAATTTCACTATAAAAATATGCCGAAAAATATGCAAAAATCAATTTAAAAAATATATAAAAATCTGCATAAAAATTTTTAAGCATTAAAATAGAATAAAATAATCACAAAGATATTTATTACAAAATTAAAGAAACTAAATTAAAAAATATTTTTATATTTACAACTCATCTTTGAGTCCTTTTTTGTCTTTTTCATTAAAATACAATTTCCTAGTTAATAAAAAAAGTGATCATAATCGACCACTTTTAATAATCTCATTTTTTAAAAGTTCGCTTTATTTTCTCAAAGAAACTTTCTCCGCGATTCGGTTTCTTTTGTTCTAACTCATTAAATTGTTCTAATAGAGCTTTTTCTTCGTTAGTGAGTTTTGTCGGAGTCAAAACTTTGATATGGACATAGTGATCACCTTGACCATTACCTCTTAAGTCCTTGACTCCTTTGCCTTTCAGTTTAAAAGTTTGACCGTTTTGTGTTCCTTCTTTAATCGTCATTTCTACCGGTCCATACACCGTTTCAACATCGACGACACATCCTAATGCCGCGGCAACCATCGGAACTTCTAATTGTGAATGAATATCATTTCCGTCTCTTTCAAAACGTGGATCCCTTTCAACTCTAACTTCGATGAAAAGATCGCCGTTTGGACCTCCATTAGATCCTCTTTCGCCTTTACCGCTGACACGAATTTGCTGTCCGTCATTGATACCCGCGGGAATATTGACTTCGACATTCTTTCTAACCCGGTTATATCCTTTGCCATCGCAAGCCGTACATTTATTTTTGATAATTTTTCCGGTTCCATGACACTCAGGACAAGTGGTGCTGGTTTCCATGGTTCCAAAAATCGTCTGTTGTCTTTGTTTTACGGTACCGGTACCATTACATCGCGAACACGTTTCAATGTCCGAAGAAGAATTTGCCCCCGTACCACCGCATTTGGTACATGGTTCATCGTAAGTGATTTGAAGATCGATCGTTTTACCATTGATCGCTTCCATGAATTTAATGCTGATGGTGTCGCTGCGATCACGACCTCTTGTCGGTCCATTCCGTCTTTGAGAGCGACGTCCGCCACCGAAAAACGAACCGAAAAGATCACCTAAATCGACATCTTGGAAGCCACCAAAACCACCGCTAAAGCCACCGAAACCGCCGGCTCCTTGTTCAAAGGCCGCATGACCAAATTGATCGTACTGGGCCTTTTTTTGAGCATCGGAAAGGACTTCGTAAGCTTCTTGTACTTCTTTAAACTTTTCTTCGGCACCCGGTTCCTTATTGAGGTCAGGGTGATATTTTTTAGCAAGTTTACGATATGCAGACTTTATTTCATCGTTAGAGGCATTCTTTGATACGCCTAAAACCTCATAATAATCCCTTTTAGTCGCCATACCTACTCCTTTCTATACGCAAGATGGAGGTTAGGATCATTCCTAGCCTCCATAATAATTCTTAAAACTTTATTACTTCTTATCGGTGAAATCAGCATCGATTACATCATCGTTAGAAGCGTTAGTTTCGCTTTGAGCACCATTTCCTTGGGCTTGTTGCTGTTGTTGATATTGTGAAGCCATCGCAGCCGCTTGTTCTAATTCGTTCATCTTGTTTTTCAAGGTTGCGATATCATTTTTGTCGAGCGCTTCTTTTAACTCATCGCGAAGTTTTTGAGTTTGCTCTTTTTGAGTGGCATCCATCTTATCGCCTTGTTCCGCCATCGAAGCGTCGATTTGTGAAATCAACGATTCCGCCTTGTTCTTCACTTCGATTTCTTCTTTTCTCTTTTCATCCGCTTCACGATTTTCTTCGGCTTCTTTAACCATACGATCGATTTCCGATTTGCTTAGTCCTGAAGAACCGGTAATCGTGATCTGTTGTTCTTTTTGAGTATCGAGGTCTTTAGCTTTGACGTTGACGATACCATTGACATCGATGTTGAACGTAACTTCGATTCGCGGTTGTCCTCTTCGAGCCGGTTTAATTCCGTCAAGTTTAAAGGTTCCTAATAACTTGTTATCGCGAGCCATTTGTCTTTCACCTTGGAAGACCATGATATCGACAGCCGGCTGATTGTCTTCAGCGGTTGAGAATACTTGCGATTTCGTAGTCGGAATCGTCGTATTTCTTTCAATTAACGGAGTCATAATGCCACCCATAGTTTCAATACCTAAGGTTAATGGCGTCACATCGAGCAACAAGACATCTTTTTTATCTCCGCGAATAACTCCGCCTTGAATTGCCGCACCGATTGAAACGGCTTCATCAGGATTAACGGAAATATTCGGTTGTTTTCCGGTTAATTGTTTAACTAATTCCACAACCGCGGGCATTCTTGTAGAACCGCCAATCAAAATGATTTCATTTAAGTCGTTTGCGGTCAATTTAGCATCTGATAAAGCTCTTCTCACTGGTTCTTCGGTTCTTCTTAAGAGATCTCTAGTCAAATCTTGGAACTTAGCTCTAGTAATTTTGGTTTCATATGAAATAGGTCCAGTGGGGCCCATCGCCAAGAATGGTAAAGTGACGTTAGCTTCAAGTGATGAAGAAAGCGTGATTTTAGTTTTCTCGGCTTCTTCTTTCAAACGTTGTAAAGCGAGTTTATCGTTTGAAAGATCGAGATTGAACTTTGCTTTAATGTCATCTTTGAAGTAATTAGCTAAAACGTTATCCCAGTCATCACCACCGAGTTTATTATCGCCGGCCGTGGCGATAACTTCAAAAGTACCATCGGCGATATCGAGAATCGAAACATCGAAAGTACCGCCGCCTAAGTCATAAACTAAGATCTTTTGAGCTTCTTTGTTTTCTTCGCCATAGGCAAGAGCCGCGGCGGTCGGTTCATTGATGATTCTTACGACTTCAAGACCGGCAATTTGACCGGCATCTTTAGTCGCTTGACGTTGGGCATCATTAAAGTAAGCCGGAACAGTGATGACGGCTTTTTCAATTTTCTCACCGAGGTTTTCTTCGGCATATTTTTTCATGTAAGCGAGAATTTTAGCCGAAATTTCTTGCGGTGTGAAATCTTTGTTCAAGCAATTGATATGCACTTTTTGAGAAGTACCCATCAATCTTTTAATCGAAGCGACCGTGTCAGGATTGGTCAACAATTGACGTTTGGCGGCAAAGCCGACAATCTCTTCTCCATCAGCTTTAAAAGCAACGACAGACGGAGTGGTGTTTGGTCCTTCAGGATTTGGAATGACCTTCCATTTTCCATCATTTTGTAAATAACTGACGACTGAATTAGTCGTTCCTAAGTCAATACCTAAAATAATTTCTTTTGCCATAATCTTTTTCTCCTTTTCTTTAGTTTATCGTCTTAGCCTCTTCTGTGGCTTCCAGACTATCGGTCTCATCTTTTTCTTTTTTCAGCTTTGAAACCGCGACCATCGCTGGACGGATCAAACGATCCTTGAGGAAATATCCTTTAGAGAATACTTGTAATACTTTATTTTCGCTATCGCTTTCACGAACTTCGATTGCTTGCATTGAATCAACCGAGAAATCGCTTCCGATCTCTGGGGAAATCTCTTTAACTCCTTCACTTTCTAAAGCGTTAAGAAGCTGGCGGTAAATCATCTCAAATCCTTTAAAATAATTTTCTAACGCCGGATCATTGGGTTTTACCATGAGAGCCATATGGAAGGAATCAAAAATCGGTAATAACGCTTCAAGAAACCCGCTTGCTCGATATTTAATCATCATTTGATGATCTTTCTCGTACGATTTTCTTAGATTGTCACAATCAGCATAAGCACTATAGAATTTGGTCTTCCACTCATTCACTTCGCTTTCCAATTGTTCGATTCTTTCTAAAAGTTTTTTGTCTTTGCGAGATTTTTTTTCTTTGAAATTTTCGCTTGTTTCACTTTCTTGATTCAATTTTTCAGTCTCATTCTTATTTTCTTCCATCATCATCATCCTTTCTTGCAAAGAATTCATTTAATTGTTTTTGAATGTATTCAAGTGCATTCATCACTTTTTCATAATCCATCCGTGTCGGACCCACAAGAGCGATTCTTCCTTCGTGGTCATCACTGATTTTGATTTTCGTGGTCACCATCGAAACATCGTCAAATCCTTTGCCTTCTTCATCACGACCGATGAAAATTTCCACATCGTCATTCGCGTGCAAATACTCAGCCATCGTCTTTGGATTTTCAATCAAACGCACCAAACGTTTTAACTTTTCGATATCCGTATTGAATTCCGGTTGCTCCAACAAATTATCGGTTCCAAAAAAGCTGATTCTTTCGGTAGCGAATTTTAAGAAGGTTTCAGCGAAGGCTCGATAAATGGCATCATTGTTTTTAAGATGTTGAGTGATAATCTCTTTTGATGCTTCCATTTTTTCGATGAGTCCCGATATCGGCGTTCCTCGCATCCGATCTTGGATGATTTTCACACATTTTTCGACATCTTTGATATCGACATGTTCGGGAAGGATAAAGGTTTTGTTTTCAACATAGCCTTTGTCAGTCACAAAGACCGCGGTCGCCGAATTTTCCGATAATGGAATCACTTGAACTGAAAGAAGATGTTCCTCGTCGGCACTCGGCCCTAACACGATCGATGCCAAATTGGTCATATGTGACAAAATTTCGCAACTTTCTTTGATCACATCATCGATCGATTTTGATTTTTCGCTCAAAATTACCGCTAGTTGTTGTTTAATTTCTTCATCTACATCCCGTTGACGAAGATGTTCGATATAGTAGCGATAACCTTTGGTTGAAGGAACTCTACCTGAAGAAGTATGAGTCTTTTCGATAAAACCTTCTTCTTCAAGTTCCATCATTTCATTGCGTATCGTCGCCGACGAATATGGAAGATCATATTGTTCAATAAGAGTATTGCTTCCAACCGGCGCCGCCGTTTTAATGAAATATTCAACGATGTATTTTAGAATTAGATCGCGTCTAGGCAAGGCCATTTCGTTCACCTCTTTAGCACTATTTTTATTCAAGTGCTAAATTTATTATACCCACTTTTTTAGCAGTGTCAACTGATTATTGCTAATTTTTGTATTAAATTTTATTTTAATGTGACAAATAACTTAAGTTTGCATAAATTCAAAATATTTTTCCAAAAAAAAATCCTCATAAGAAGGGGATTTTATCAAATTAAAATATTAATGTTTAAGATCTAATTGCAACCACTTTAGTATTCGTCAATTGATCGAAAATGCTGATTTCAGTATGTTTGGCAATCATGTAAATGGCATTTAAAGCCACGATAAGGGGAATTGAAATGAGCGCCGAACGCATGAAACTTTCTTTTAAAGTCAATCTTTTATTATCGAAACGTTTAATGCGGCTTCTGACTATGGCTTGGCCTAAACTCACGCCATTAGTAGCCCAAATTAACAAAGTATTGATGATCGTAAAAATGATTATTTCAAAAATCATCATCCAGATCAACATCGTGAAAAATTCGATATTTACCGCGCGTGACAAATAATAATAAACCACAAAAGAAAGAATGAAGGCAATCGCGGCATCGATTACATACGATATTACTCTGCGTTCAAAACCGACTATATCCATAAATCCTCCTAAAATAACAAGCGTCTTAAAACGTAATCTAAGATAAAAAAGTTTTCTTTTTTAACTTTGAGATTAATATCACTATACTCTATTAAAGATTCTTTTTGAAGTAATTCTATTTTTTCTCGATATTTATCAATAAAATTTTCATGATATTTATCTTGAAATTTGTTTAAATCCAATCCTTCTTCTAATCGCAAGGCAAGCATGATTTCATAAAATTCCTGATCTTCTTTATTTAATATTTCTTCTTCTAGTCGATATTGATCTTGGCAATATTTGAAAAAATTTCGCGTATTGGTATAACGTTTTCCGTCAACATAACCCGATGCCCCAAGTCCAACACCATAATATTCTTCGTTGCGCCAATAGATGAGATTATGTTTACTTTGATAACCTTTTTGAGCAAAATTAGAAACTTCATATCGTTCATATCCCTTTTCGTGAAGGTAATTTACGATTAAATCATAATATGTACGCGCCAAATCATCGTCGATTTCTTTGACATTTTGATTGAAAAGCAACGTATGTGGGTGAATTCCTAGTAAATAAGTCGAAATGTGTGTCAAAGGTAATGAAGTCAACATTGATAGATCTTGGTTTAATGTTTTTAGATCTTGATATGGTAAGCCATAAATCAGATCCCCGTTAATATCCTTAATATCATATTTGTGCAATAAGGAAATTACTTCTTGGATTTTTTTTAAATCATGATTTCTTTTAATGGTATTTAAAATTGCTTTTGAAAAGCTTTGAATCCCCAAAGAGACACGATTGACACCACTTGCCGCCATCAAGGCAATTTTCGCTTCGTCAAGATTTTCAACATTGCATTCCATAGTAAACGATAAGCCTTCGTAAACATAGGGTTTAACGATATCAAAAAGGCGCTTTAATTGCGGATAAGAAAGCGCTGAAGGAGTTCCTCCACCAAGATAAAGCGTCGCTATTTTATCGATATTGTAAGAATCCAATTCACGTTGCAATGCTTCAAGATATTGAGAAGCAAACTCTTCGTTATAAAGCAATTTGCAATAATCGCAATAAGCACAAAACGAAGTGCAAAAAGGAATGTGAATATAAAGTCCTCGCGTTAACTCCATTATTCTTTTGAATCGAGTTCGTCCTCGTTTGGATCTTCTTCGTCTTCTACTACTTTTTCATTTTCTTCTTTAGGAGTCACGATCAATCTTTCGATGTTGTCGCGTGAAATTTTTTCGGGATCTTCTTTTTCATTATCGGCTAAACCCGGAACAAAACGTCGAATCAACCAAACGACAAGTGCAATTGCGACTGCAACCGCTAAAAAATACAAAACCCACATATTTTAAATCCTTTCCTTCTCTTGAACCACAGGGGTATAGACAAATTTATTTCTGACTTTTTCTTTTTTATAGAAACCTAACAAAGCGAGATTTTCCATCGAGGTTCGCGCCGTTTCATAAGCGACATCCAACTCTTTTTTATATTGACCGATCGTATAATAATTTCCGACGGTACAATGTCTTGAATAAAAAGAAGCTTGTCCTTTTTTAAGTGACGGATACGTTTCTATCAAATGCTCGGCGATAATTTGGGCATCTTTTTCGTCCAATCCCGTTCGCATATGAGGTATCGCTACTTTACGCTCTAACTGAATGGTGGGAGCATTTTCTTCTTCATTAACTAAATTACTTACCACATTATTGGTGGTCTCTTTAGTATTATCTACCGCTACCACCGGTTTTTCAAGTTGATAGTGCTCTTCTTTGAGTTGCTCGCGTTCAATCATCACAAAATCATCGGTTAAAGCTCTTACGGCCTCTTCGACATGGGTCAAAATATAATTTAAAATGTAAGTCATATCTAGTCCCATCTCGGTTTCTTCCATCATCGTCTTTCCAAGATTGTCTTTCATAATATCAATCAGTTTTTCGATATTGAGAATCGAACCTATTTGATCACTATCTTCATGCGCCAAAACATATTTAAACGACAACAAGGCGACAAATTCATTAAAATATTCAAAAGGTTTAACATACATGATGTAATAAAACGCGACGCTAGCTTTCACTAAACTAAACGTTTCTGTCTTCGCGACAAAGTCAAATAATTCATTTAGCATTGGAAGAATTTTATCTAAAGGAGCTCCTTCATAATGACGTTTCCCGAAGGTGTAATTAATACGTTCGTTTAAATCTGTCACTCGAAGATAAGTTTCCGGTTTATCTAATTCATATTCGCTACCGACTAATGAAGAGTAAATATCAACTAGCACCTTTAGATTAAAAGGTGAACTGAAGCAATTTTCGTTTTTTTTCAATGCCGTGCAGTAATGAGAGATCATTAAATATTCACTTGGAATATTCGCCAAAGATTCATCGAAAATGGCTTTTAAAGTCTCATCGGCGATGTCAAAGCCATAATAAGATGAAAAATCTTTTAAACATTCTAGATATCGACACTCCCTAAACTTTTGAAAAGAATCATTATCATGACGTAAGCTATTATATGAGAAAAGCAGTTTACTCAACTTTTTTTCAAGTGAAATAATCCGTGAAGAAACACTTTGAATCGTCGAAATGGTATAAGGAGATCTTTCAACATTGCGAACGGATAATTCCAATTGAAAATGACGCCGATATTCTTTGATTTTTTCCCACATCAAATCGATCGAAGAGATCTTTAAAATACTTTTCACATCATTTTTCGTGGCATACATACCATCGGTAAAGCGCATTTCTAAGTCTTGAGACATCGAATCACCTCATATTCCATATTTTACCGACTTTTTAAATGTAAGTCTATACCTAAAACTAATTAAATACTAATTTTCTACTAACAAATTTCGACCTAAAAATTAAATAAAAGACGAAGTTTTTTAATCTTCGTCTTGAACTGACAAAATTGCCATGAATGCTTCTTGAGGCACTTCGACCGTGCCGATAGCTTTCATCCGCTTTTTACCTTCTTTTTGCTTTTCAAGCAGTTTTTTCTTTCGAGAAATGTCACCACCATAACATTTGGCAAGGACATCTTTGCGAACTGCTTTGATATCGCTTCTGGCGATTATTTTATTAGATATCGCGGCTTGAACCGGCACTTCAAATTGTTGCCGCGGAATGATATTTTTAAGTTTTTCAACCAGCAAACGTCCGCGCGAATAGGCAAAATCACGGAAAACGATACTCGATAAAGCATCGATCACATTGCCGTTAAGCATGATATCTAACTTGCAAAGGCGGCTGGCGCGGTAATCCGATAATTGGTAATCGAAAGAAGCGTAACCTTTGGTATATGATTTCAATTTATCGAAAAAATTGTAGACGATTTCGGACAAAGGCAATTGATAGGTAAGCACGACTCGCGTCGGATCAAGATATTCCATATCGATATAAATTCCTCTTTTTTCTTGAGAAAGTTTCATAATCGGTCCGATGTAATCTTTAGGCGTCATGATTTTAGCCTCGACGAATGGTTCTTGGATTTCTTTAATGAGCGTCATATCCGGAAGTTTTGAAGGATTGTCGAGTTCGATCATCGTTCCATCATTAAGATAAACATGATAAATGACACTCGGAGCCGTCAAAATCAAATCGATGCCATATTCACGTTCAAGTCTTTCCTCAACGACATCCATATGCAATAAGCCTAAAAAGCCACAGCGAAATCCAAATCCTAGCGCCGAAGAAGTTTCCGGTTCAAAGTGTAATGAAGCATCATTTAATGAAAGTTTCATCAAGGCTTCTTTAAGATCGAGATACTTATTGGAATCGCACGGATACAAGCCGCAATAAACCATCGGATTCATTTTTCGATAGCCGGCAAGCGGTTGCATCGCTTTCTTTTTAGTAGAAGTGATCGTATCGCCGCAACGAACTTTATCGATTTCTTTTATTTGTGCCGCCACATAGCCAACTTCTCCGACATCTAAACGATTGACTTTGACATCTTTTGGAGTTCTTATACCTAATTCAGTCACCAAATACTCTTCTCCGTTTGACATAAAGATAATCGTATCGCCGACTTCAAGGTATCCTTCTTTAATAACTATCTGCGCGACAACACCGCGATACGAATCGTAGAACGAATCGAAAATCAACGCTTGCAAAGGGTTCTCCTCTTTGCCTTTTGGACAAGGAACATACTCGACAATCGCTTCTAAAACATTTTCTACCTGATATCCCGTTTTAGCGGATATTTGCAATCTTTCATCGAAAGGTAAGCCGATATTATCCTCTATTTCACGTCGCGTACGTTCGATATCCGCACTCGGAAGATCGACTTTATTGATGAGCGGAATCACTTCAAGATCATTTTCGATTGCTAAATAGACATTAGCCAAAGTTTGAGCTTCTACTCCTTGCGTCGCATCGACGACAAGAAGCGCTCCTTCACAAGCCGCCAAGGAACGACTCACTTCATAGGTGAAATCGACATGACCTGGAGTGTCGATCAAATTGAAAAGGTAATCTTCCCCGTTTTTACTATGATAATTGAGGCTAACCGCGTTTAGTTTTATCGTGATACCACGTTCCCGTTCAAGATCCATCGAATCGAGCAATTGTTCTTTCATCTCTCGTTTAGAAACCGTTCCGGTCAATTCTAAAAGACGATCAGCCAACGTTGATTTACCGTGATCGATATGAGCGATGATAGAAAAATTTCGAATATGTTTCAAATCGTAATCCATGGAAAGCCTCCGCACGTTATACCATACCGCATTTATGGTTTTGATTCAAATAAATTTATGAGTTCCAAAATTTTTGAACTTCTCTTTTAATATCTATCAAAGAAAATACTTTTCGATAATGCGACCATTCTTTTTTAAACATCTCACGATATTTTTGATAAAGAAAGCGAGAATCGATCAATAAAACCACTCCTCGATCAGTCGCGGAACGGATCACTCTTCCGGCTGCTTGCATTACTTTATTCATTCCAGGATTAGTATAGGCGTAATCAAACCCGTCATAACCATTCGCGCTATAATGTTCTTTTAATAAGTCACGGTCAAATGAAATCGTCGGTAATCCGACACCGACGATAATCGCTCCGATAAGGCGATCAGAAGTTAAGTCGATTCCTTCGGAAAAAGCACCGCCCAAAACTGCAAAACCGACGGTCGTTTCACTCGGCGTTTCAATGAAATTGCTTAAAAATTCTTCTCTTTCCGCCTCTTTCATGTCACGGACTTGTTTGATGATTCGATAATCGCTATCTGAAAAATATTGATAAATTTCGTCTAAGTATGCAAACGAAGGAAAAAACACCAAATAATTTCCAACCTTTTCTTTAACGACGGCTTTAATCGAATTAGCGACATCTACATAAGAAAGCGCACGATCTTTAAGGCGCGTTGAAATATCACCCCGAATCAATAGTAAAAGGTTTTGCGGTGGAAACGGCGAGTTTAACGAGATATACGGACTAGTTTCATCGCCACCCAATAAACCAATGTAATAATCTCTAGGAGTTAGCGTCGCCGAGAAATAAACAATCCCTTTAGCTTTCCTCAAAGTATGTTTTATAAGTTTTGAAGAATCTAAACACTGAAGATGGGCAAACACATTACCATCTGTTTTTTCAAAATATGCCACAAAATCCGAAGAATAAAATTCACTGATCTTTAAAAATCTGCTGATATCGTTAAAGATATCACTGATTTTCTCACTGACAATTATCAAATCATTCTGTTGCGCATCATAAAAAGCTTTAAGCAAATTATCCAAAATCACATAAAATTCATCTGAAAAGCCGTTTTCTTGAATTTGACAATCTGTTTCGCCTTCTTTGACTTCTTCAAAAATAGCGACGAGCTTTTTCAATTGTCTTTTTAATTTTGGAAGTTTTTCTCGTTTTAATAAGTGTTTTAAAAATACTAAATCATTCAAATTCAGATTGCACGAATACATATTTCTAGAACGATCCACGAGATTATGAGCTTCATCGATAAGTAAAAGATATTGATCTTTAACAATTTCAAAATAATTCTTTAAATAAACGATCGGATCGAAAACATAATTATAATCACAAATGATCACGTCACAATAATACGATAGATCTAATTGCAGTTCAAAAGCACACATCGAATTTTCAATGGCAATTTTGGATATGTAATTTTTATCGTAAAGATTTTCATTTTCTAACATCGTTTTTAAAACAGATTTTAATTTATCATAATAACCCTTAGCAAACGGACACTCATCAGGATTACAATGTGCGATGTCGTTAAGGCACATTTTATCTTTGGCGGTCAGGATAATCGCTTTAATAACAAGTCCTTTTTGATGCATCAATTTAAGTGCGTCAAAAGCAATGTCCTTTTGAGACGATTTGGCTGATAAATAAAAAATTTTATCATTGCATTCATCGCTGAACGACTTGATTGCGGGAAATAACGTCGACATCGTTTTTCCAATACCAGTAGGAGCTTCGGCGAACAATAAACCGCCGTCTTGAGCGATTTTATAAACGAATTTTGCTAGTCTTCTTTGTCCTTCTCTAAAGGAAGGATAAGGAAACACAAGATCCATGGCTGACTTTTGACGAAGTAAATTATGGTCATCGATTATTTTATAAAATTGTAAATATTCCCTTATTAAATTTTCAATATCGTCTTTTAGTTCCTCCACTTTGAAAGTGAAGTTTTTGATCATCTTACTTCCATCGGTTTGCGAAATATATGTTAAACGGCACGATATTTTTTCAAGGTTATTGGCTAACGAATACATCAAAGCATAACATTTCGCTTGTGCTAAATGCCATTCTCCTTGTTCTTCATAAAATTCTTTTAAATCGGCGACAGTCGATTTGATCTCATCGACAATATAGCGCGTCGGTTCGACGATTATACCATCCGCCCGTCCGATTAAAATTACCTCAAAATCATCAACCTCAAACTTTTGTTGCAAAGGAACTTCAGAAAGGTAATTACCGCTTTGAATGCTTTGATACCGTAAATGAATTCTAGTTCCTTCGGATAAGGTTCCATTATTAAAAACGCGGCTATCGATGCTTCCGCGACGCAACAAAAAATCGACAAGAGTATGAACGGAAAGATTGATAAGTTTTTGCATCAAAAAACCACCATAGTTATTATAACTAAAAGTGGTTAAAGATTAAAGATTTTCACTCGTGGATTATCGATTAGTGATACAGCAAATAAAAAATCGCCAATTCGATTAATAGCAAAGTGGAAACTACTAATTGCAAATAGAAAATCTTACGATGTAACAATTGAGGTTCATTGCCGCTTTCGATGTCTTTTACGATGTATTGTCTAGTAATTTTTTTACCTCCGCTATAAATAGTTAAACCGATACTGATCACCGCAAAGATAATGATGAACACTAAAAAAGCACTATTTATTTCTCGTCCATTGTTTTGAAATAAGAAACTCATAATGAAGTAAGCGATAATTAACACAATATTGAAAATTAAAACCGGGTAACGCATTAATTTGATATTTAAAGCAATCGAAGTGATCTCTTTGGAAAGCTGATAATCTATTTTGACTTCACCGGTTATTAAATTAGCGTATTGCGTCTTTTTTCCGATTTGAAAAACCACATACGGCAAATAAAAGACAACCACTTCTTGCTCTAAAATCTCCGACCAAATTTCAAGTCCTTTTTTTGCTTCTTTATAATCCTTGCAATTCATTAAATGCTTCATTATCAGCAGTTTAATTTTATTCTCATCATAAGTGGAAGAATTATTGTCTTGTGGATTGAAAGGTTCCATATCACTTTCTTGATATTTCGAAAGATCCTCTTCGATAAAAGGACAACTATTTTCTTCTGAATCGAATTCATGCGACACTTCAAAAGTTTTCGTCGATCCATCTTGAAGTTTAGAATCGATTTTCGCTCGATATTTTAAGTGATAGACAACATGATATTTCTTTTCAATGCTCTTTTCGTCAAAGGTCGTCTTTTTGACAACATCCATAAAGGTGTTCGCCACATCTAAAGTCGAGGCACTGATTTCGGCTTTGGTCTTTTCAAACAGTTCTTCAACGGTATATTTTTCTTTAACGACAAAAATATTATTGATTTCCAATCCCATTACATCTTCTCCACTTGATAGTCTTTTTCATCGATCGCGATGGCTTTTTCAATTATCACTTTTTCATAAGGACGGTCATTGATGGTCGTTTTAACATTAGCGATTTTATCGACGACATCAAGACCATCGATCACTTTACCAAAAGCAGCATATTGCCCATCTAAATATAAAGCGTCTTGATGCATGATAAAAAATTGACTGCCGGCCGAATTCATATCATAACTGCGGGCCATTGAAATGACGCCACGCGTATGATGTAGCGGATTATTTATTCCATTAGCCGAAAATTCGCCTTTAATAGCATAACTAGGACCACCGGTTCCATTACCCAAAGGATCACCACCTTGAATCATAAATCCTTTAATCACCCGGTGGAAAGTTAATCCATCATAAAATCCGCTTTTAACCAAACTTACAAAGTTAGCGCAAGTATTTTTAGCGGCTTCATAGTCTAATTCAATGGTGATATCACCAAAGTCTTTAATTTTTAAAATGATCATTTTTTAATCCTCGTTTCATTTCAAACATAGTGTAATTGATACTATTTTTAATTTCAATGCTTTACTACTTCTTCAATCATCAAGTTATTTTACACTTAATATTTTATGTCTCATCAAAACATTTATTTCTCAAATTCGGAAAATTTAATTTTCCACTTTAATTTCCTTATTTAAATGCTTTATTGATTTTCCTTTGTTGTTATCAAACATTTTTTGCGGTTATTATTTTGTGTTTAAGATATTCAATTATGTCATCATAATAATATGCAATTACCATAAAAATCATCGACACAATGGTGACTAATGAATAAAATATCCGTGCACCTTCTTGATGATAAAGTACGAAAAGTTCAATATTTTGAAGATTAGTTAAAATTATATTTATCACCAATTGGAACTTATGGAGTAAAAGACTCACCAGATTGTAAGTGTAAACGACAAGCGGCATTAATAAAGCGATAACTTGCCACAATGTTTGTAAGGACACTTTATCTTCAGCAAGCGAAATAAAAATATTATGTTCCATTCCAGAAAACACTAAATCTAAGGTTAAAAACGCATTGCTCTCTTCTGAAGCATCGATAAAAATCATCATAACTACAATAAATACTTGAAGCAATAAAGAAATTATGGCAATCATTACTGAACTTTTCCGTTTCGGTCTTACTATCGGTTCGTCGATTAAATCATTGATTTCAACGCCGAATATCTTGGCTATCAAAGGAAGCATATCTTTTTCAATTTCAAGTTCGCCATTTTCCCATTTGGAGATCGTTTTGTTCGTCACTCCTAATTGTTCACCTAACTCTTCTTGAGTTAAATCGCGTTCAATTCGGTATTGTTCTATTTTAAGACCGACATGAGATAAAGAGATGTCATTTAAATTCTCTTGTTGCGGCGATGGCTTTTTTCCATCCATAATATAAATCATCTCGTCTTTCTTGAGTTAAATGTGGCATAAAAACACGTTCGATGCGATGCGCGGTCTGAAGCTCTTCTTTATTTTTCCATAATCCAATGGCAAGTCCCGCCAAATAGGCAGCTCCTAACGCAGTAGTTTCAAGACATTCAGGACGCACTACTTTACAATCTAATATATCAGATTGAAATTGCATCAAATAATTATTGCTGCTAGCGCCGCCATCAACCGCTAAAGAAGCGATTGGTATCTTGGAATCCTCTTTCATAACTTCCATAACATCTTTGCTTTGATAGGCGATCGATTCAATCGTAGCATTAATGAAATGTTCCCGCTTGGTGCCTCTAGTTAATCCAAATACCGCTCCTCGAGCATCATTATCCCAATATGGCGTCCCTAAGCCGACAAAAGCTGGTACAACATAAACACCATCGCTACCATCGACTAATTGACTTGCCAATTCACAATCGCTCGATTTTTCAAAAAAGCGCATTCCGTCACGCAACCATTGAACAGCCGAACCACCGATGAAGACCGATCCTTCCAATGCATATTCGACTTTACCATCAATACACCAAGAAATCGTCGATAATAAACCATTTTGAGAATCTACGATTTTATCTTTTGTATTCATTAACATAAAACATCCGGTACCGTAAGTATTTTTTACATCGCCTTTTTCAAAACAAAGTTGTCCAAAAAGCGACGCTTGTTGATCACCGATAAGGCTGCAAAGTGGAATTTCAAGGCTTTTATCGATCTTTTGTAAGGCGCTAGCGATTCCGTAATTTTTCGATGAATCACACACTTGAGGCAACATTTCTCTAGGAATATTAAATAAATTCATTAATTCTTCATCCCACTCTAAAGTGTGAATATTAAAAAGTAATGTTCGTGACGCGTTAGAATAATCGGTAATATGAAGTTTTCCTTCACTCAAGCGATAAGCTAAATATGTATCAACCGTACCAAACATCAACTCTCCCTTTTTCGCGCGTTCTTGGGCACCTTTAACGTGATCTAAAATATAACGGATTTTCGTAGCGCTAAAATACGGATTAATCAATAATCCGGTCTTTGCTTTAATTTTATTTTGATATCCGTCGACGATCATCTTTTCACAAATATCTTT
Organism: uncultured Bacilli bacterium; assembly: GCA_947627505.1. GTDB lineage: Bacteria > Bacillota_I > Bacilli_A > RFN20 > CAG-449 > CANQAG01. Next base: position 59,609 of record CANQWG010000003.1, read on the forward strand.
TGATTGCCGCGATTGCCAAACGATCGCATTGTAAATCGGCTCTCCGGTTTTCTTATCCCAAACGATGGTTGTTTCCCGTTGATTAGTAATGCCAAGAGCCATAATTTGTCCATGCAGTGGCTTTAATGCATTAATCACTGACTTTAAAGCTTCAAATACTGTTTCATATATCTCTTTAGCATCTTGTTCTACCCAACCGCTTTGAGGAGTGGTAATCGTCACTTCGATTTGTTCTTTAGCGACGATATTGCCCTTTTTGTCAAATGCAATTACGCGGCTCGACGTTGTTCCTTGATCAATGGCGATAATGTATTTTTCCATATAATTGTCCTCATTCTCATTTTATTAATTCCTATTATAAGCGTAAAAATGAAAAAAAGAAATTACATAGAATAACTATTGTAATTAAGAATAGAGTACATTCTTTTTGATTAACTAAATTAAATATATTACAAGGTAACTTGATTTATTAAATAGAAATTATATTAGGCTTGTTTTCTTTTAATAATTTCTTGAGCAAAATTTTTAATGACAACCACGGAATTATCAGGAACACTTTCAAGAATATAAGTGTTAGCGCCGATTATAACATTATTGCCGATTGTTGTCTTGCCACCTAAAATCGAAGCATTGGCGTATATAGTCACATTATTTCCGATTGTGGGATGCCTTTTTATTCCCTTTAATTGTTGACCGCGACTTAAAGATAAGGCTCCTAAAGTCGTTCCTTGATAAAGTTTTACATAATTGCCGATAATCGTCGTTTCACCGATGACGATTCCGGTTCCGTGATCGATAAAAAAAGATTCACCGATTTGGGCTCGCGGATGAATGTCAATCCCGGTTTTTGAATGGATTATTTCACTCATCATTCGCGGAATATAAGGTAACCCTAAATCATCTAATTCATGAGCGATACGATATACCATAATCGCCACCAATCCCGGTGACGTAAATATTGCTTCATCGATATCGTTAAGTGACGGATCATTATTAAATATAGCTTGTAAATCCATTTTAAGCATAGAAACAATTTTATCATATCTATTAAAAAATGCAGTTATTAAGCTACTAGAATCTATCTTTAATGATGAAGAAATATTTATAGCGGCAATCAATGCTTTCAAGTTGTCGGTTACCATTTCAAATAGTTTTTGTGAATCAATTTCCGCGAAAAAATATCCCGGAAAAAGCAGCGCTTGAAAATGATCGATAAGCTCTTCGACCTTATCTTTACAGATGCAATTAGGATAAGGGCGTTTAAGAACGAAATTCACCTTAATCTCCTACGATTTGATTCGACAAATATCGTTCGCCACCATCAGGAAATATCGTAACGATATTTAATCCTTGATTTTCTTTTCTTCTTGCGATTTTTAATGAGGCGGCATAGGCTGCTCCTGAAGAAATTCCGACAAATAATCCGTGATTAATCGCTAAGTATCTCGCACTTTCTAGCGCTTCTTCATCTGTAATGTCGATTACTTCATTTAATAGGCTTAAATCTAATATTTTAGGAATAAATCCGGCTCCGATTCCTTGAATTTTATGAGGACCGGCTTTTCCCTCGGCATTAAGCACATTTGAATTAGCCGGTTCAACACCGATGATTTTAATTTGAGGATTCCTTTCTTTAAGATATTTTCCAACACCGCTTATCGTTCCGCCGGTACCGATTCCACAAACTAAGATATCAACGTTACTACAGTCCCTTTCAATTTCCGGTCCGGTAGTTAAATAATGGGCTCTAACGTTAGACGGATTTTCAAATTGCGACAAAAAATAAGAATTTTTTATCTGTTGTTGCAATTCATGAATGCGCGAAATTGAACCTCGCATTCCGTCTTTCTTATCGGTTAAAATAATCGTCGCTCCGTATGCCTTCATTAACGATCTTCGTTCTATTGACATCGAAGAAGGCATCACACAGATAAATTTCATTTTATAAATCGCGGCTATCAACGCTAATCCGATACCCGTATTTCCCGAAGTCGCTTCAAGAAGCGTCGTTTCATGGTTGATTAATCCGCTTTCAAGCGCATCGTCAATCATTTGTTTCGCAATGCGAATTTTTATCGATCCGCTAGGATTAAACATTTCGATTTTAGCATAAATATTGGCCTTTAAATCTGCTTCTTCCATTTTAATTAAAGGGGTATTACCGATAGTTTCAAGAATGCTATTTTTCATAAATTCCTCCTAAAATATCAGTAAAAAAATATGCTATACCTTAAATTATTATGAATAACCTTTAATTTAAAAATGCCATTTCAATTGCTCTTTTTACTTTTTCGATCATTTCATCTTTCAAGGTGATTTTACCGGTGTCTTGTCCGTTCATTCGTGCGATACGCCGTTTAGAAACCGAGCGAATCGCATCTAATTTTAAAAACGAATGCGCATTTTCATTTTTATCATTCAATCCTTCAATTATTCCTAAATCGAAAGTCAATAAAGAACCTGGAGCGTCACGACTTGAAAGCGGAATGACCACAACATTTCCTAAATCGATGGCCCATACCAACGCATAATGACCATGTGTTTTATAGTCGCTGAGTTCCGTTCCGACGTTGATTCCAAATTCCACCCAGACTACATCGCCACGAGAAAGATTGTCTGGTTGCGCTCCATAGCCCAATTTATTTATTGATTGATTTAAATATGCCGTTTTACGATCAAGCCAAGTAAGATACTCTAAGGCGATTTCACTATCGATATTTTGTAATTGCTTTTTTATCGACGAAAAAACCTCATCTGCCTTCGCATTTGTCTTTCTTTTCGATCGATTTAGCATATATCAATCACCCTAATATTTAATATATGCAATTTTTAAAATTTGCTAAAAATTATCTTATTGAAAATTCCTCTTCATCAACACCATAAAGATCATAATCGCCACTATCGACAATGCGACATTGAGCGATGTCTCCTTCTCCATAATTTTTATTAGAAGAAAAGTAGATTATACCATCGATATCATCCGGCGCATTAAAATAACTTCTTAAAGTATAAAGATTTTTTTCCTGATCGTATCCGGTCACAATGCCTCGATGTTTTTCACCGATTCTCAGTTTATTTTTACGATTAGAAATTTGTCTTTGAAGATCCATAAGTTCCTTTTTGCGTTTGTTAGCAAGTGATTTCTTTACTTGCGGTTTCATATTAAAAGAAACTGTATCTTCTTCGCGCGAATATGTAAAAACACCTAAATGATCGAATTGTATTTCATTAACAAATTCTTTTAATATTTTAAAATCGTCTTCGGTTTCACCCGGAAAACCGACAATCAAAGTCGTTCTTAAAATCGGATTTTTAACTTTGGTTCTGATTTTATCAAAAAGATTTTTAAGATCATCTAAATTACCGCGTCGATTCATAGATTGCAACATTTTATTAGAAGCGTGCTGTATCGGAATATCGAAATATGGTGTCAATCTTTCATTAGCCCCGATTAATTCGATAAGCGCATCATTAATTTCACTAGGATAAAGATATAATAAACGTATGTATTCAAACGAAGTTTCCTTAAGCAAATCCTTTAATAGATTTTCAATACGATAATCAGCATATAAATCGGTTCCGTAACGAGTCGTATCTTGTGAAATGACAACTAATTCTTTAACTCCTCGTCTTTCAAGGCTTTTTGCCTCGTTTAAAATGTCTTCTTTTTTAAAAGATTTAAAGCTACCTCGAATAAGCGGTATCGCACAATAACTGCATCGATTGTTGCATCCTTCGGAAATTTTTAAATACGCGGTAAAAGATGGAGTCGCTAAAACACGATTTAAGCGATTCAACTCACCCTTTAACGGCAAATGGCGATAATTTGAAAGTAATTCAATAAAATGAGCATAGTCTCTTATTGGAATAAAAAGATCAACTTCAGGCAATTCTTTTTTTAGATCATTAAGATAACGTTCAACCAGACAACCGGTAACCACTAAAAATTTATGATATGCACTCATTTCAAGAATGGTTTCGATCGATTCTTCTTTACTATCTTTAATAAAACCGCATGTGTTAACGATAATGATATCTGCTTCTTCCGGAGAGGAAGTTATTTCAAGACCATTTTCTTTCATGAGTCCCATCATCATTTCCGAATCAACGAGATTTTTAGCGCATCCTAAACTAACTAAACCAACTTTCATAATTCAACCTCGCATTTAATTATAATTATTTATTTAAGTTAAGCAAGAAAAAAGTCGAAGCATTACGCTCCGACTTTTGTTTAGTTTTTTCTCTAGAAGAATGCGGAAATACCACCAACAAGGGCAAGTGCAACGCAGACCCAATAAATAATTAACCAAACATTTTTATTTTTCTTGAAGAATTCTAGATTTAAGGCGCCGTATGCTGTAACAATCAAGCAGATTGAAATCAAAAGATCAGCAATCTTTTTTAAGACATCGAGGAAACCCCATGTTACGCCAAAAGCTCCTAATAAGGTAATCACTCCAAATAGAAATAATGCAACAAAAGAAGCGATTCCAAAAACTAGATTAAATGTTGATTTTTTCATTTTCCTTACCTCCGATAAATATTATAATTTATCGCAATTATTTTTTCTATAATAATGTTTAATTTTTTAACAATTGAAATACCGAATTTGATTGTTATAATTTATTTGGATAAACATATGTTAAAATTACTTTGGATTTGTTTTTTATTAAGTTTCATTCCGACAAATTGTCGAGAACTTGATGCTAGCTTTGTGCAAGCAAAACCGGCAGAATTTTCATATGAACTAAGTGTCGAAGAAGAACCTCTTTACTCTCTTCAAGCAAATTTTAATTTTTTAAATCTCGACGATACTTTATCTAATTATCGCGGTGAAAATGTAAAAATCGCGGTCATTGATTCGGGTCTTGATATCGATCATCAAGAATTCAAGGATTCTAATGGCAACTTGGTTAATATCTCTTATGATTCTGCTTATGTCAAACGCAATGTGAATACTGGCGTAATAAGTTTTCAAACGATAACCGACTACGGATTTTCTATAATCGACGATGACAATACTCAATATAATAGTCACGGAACCGCGGTATGCGGTGTGATCGCTTCTAGAGTAAATAAAGTAGGCATTACCGGAATTGCTCCTGAAGTTGAATTGATGGTATTAAAGACCGAATATTACATCGATCAATTAAAAGAAGGTATTATTTATGCCGTTGACCATGGTGCTAAGATTATTAATTTATCTTGCGTCATTTATAAATCTTCTTATAGTGCCATCGACTCATACTTCACTTCGGCAATCAATTACGCTAAAAACAAAGGAGTGATTATCGTAGCCGCTGCCGGCAACGATTCTAAAACCGAAAAAGCCTATCCGGCAGCATATTCCGATGTAATTGGTGTTGGAGCGTTAGCTGATGGAAGCGGTAATTTATTAGCCTCTTATTCAAATTATGGTATCGATAATACCACTCTAGTTGCTCCGGGAACTTTTTATTTACCTAAAAATAATGCTCCCGATTATTATACCAAAGTCAGTGGAACTTCTTTCGCTTGTCCTGCCGTAGCCGCAGCGATCGCTCTTTTTGAATCCAAATTTCCGGACGCGACGCGCGAACAAGTAATCGAAAAACTTTTAAAATCTAGCGACGATTTAGGCGATAATCAAAAATTCGGAAACGGGCGCCTTAATATTTCACGTTACTTAGATCAATACCCTGTTACCGGTGTGCAGCTTAGTGAACATGAATTGAATTTGGAAGTTGGCGAACAATACATTTTGGAAGCGACTGTTTTTCCTCTAAATGCCTCTAATCAAGAAAAACTTTTTATTTCAGATGACGAAAATATCGTCACTATCGATGAGCTTACCGGGGAAATTGAAGCCTTAAGCGTCGGAAATACCGATGTTGGAGTAATAACTGACGATGGCTCTTTTATTGACCAATGTAAGATTAATGTCGTTCCTAAAGTGATTGTCACCGAGGTTGAATCTATCACATTAAATCCCGATTCTTTAATTCTTAAAATTGGTCAAAAATTACAATTGATTGCCACAATTTTGCCTGAAAACGCAACTAACAAAGAAATTTTTTGGAGTTCTTCCGATTCTAATGTCGCCACTATCGATTCCAATGGCACCATAACCGCGTTAAAGGAAGGCAATGCTACTTTAACCGCTACTACTAGTAATAATAAAAAAGATTTTTGTAGTCTTACTGTGCCAAAGTTAGAAACACCGCAACTCATAATCGACGATTCAAACTTCGATTATAAAATTCCTTTTAAAAATCATCTTGATGCTTCTTCATTAAATATTTTCTATCGAGATCAATATGGGAAACAAAGATTATTAAGTTCTCAAGAAGTAACTTTTACCTATGATGCTTCTCGCTTGGGTATACAAAATTTAACGATAGCCTACCTAGACTTAAGTAAAACTTTAGAAATATTTGTAACAAATAAAGGCGCTATCGAATATGATGGCACCACTAATTTTTTCACTCCTAGTCAACAAGCTGAAGCTTATAGTCTTTTTTTTATATCGACAACTGAATTAGGTACGTTCGATTCAGACGCTTGGGCGATGTTGCACGAGGAATTCGATTTTATGATTCCAGCAAGTCAAGAGCTTCTTTTACGCGAAGACTTAAATTCTTTTAAATCACGATATCGTAAATATGTGGCTCTTGGATACTTAGATTTTATCGACGAAGAATTATTTGAAAATTCCTCATCAGATGATACTTCATCGAATTCTAGTTTTGATTCTGAAAACATAGAAACTTCTTCAGACTTAACTAGTGCTACCGATTCATCTCTATCTTCATCAAGCGAAACTTCCACTTCATTTAATAATTTCCAAAATACTAGTGAAAGTAATCCTCAAAATTCAACAACTGATCCGCATAATAAAAATTCTTTTTCGTTATATATAATTCTGTTAAGTGTTGGAACTTTATCGCTTCTTGTTTTATCTTTAGTTCTTTTCATTAAAAAGAAAAAATAAAGCCGACTATTTGGCTTTATCGATCATTTCTTTGGCCATCAACAACACCGGCAATTCTCTTTGTTGAATTAGTTTTGCTACTTTTCCTATCATCGCGTTTTGATATAAATCGATCGCTTTATCTAAAGATACCCAAACCATGCCTTTAATAAAAGTTTTCTCTTCCGGAAGAAGATTATTTTGATGCAATGATTTTAAGCGGCAGAGATAGTAATAAGAAATCGTCTTCCGTTTTATCAAATTATAATAATCTTCGGTAACCAATAAAGGTGCAATAATTTCTACTTCGGCCCCGATTTCTTCGTTTAACTCACGTTTTAAAGCTTCTTCTTTAGTTTCATTTTTTTCAATGCCACCACCCGGAGTTTCATAATGGTCGCGATGTCCGAAAATATCATCACAATAAATTTTCAGAAGCGGTATTTCATTTTTTTCGTTAAGCACGATTCCCCTTGCAACTTCCCTTACGTGATCAAAACCATGATTAGGATAAAGATTATCTTCAAAACATAAAGTTGTTTTAAACATTTTTCTTTTGCCCTTTAAAATAGATTTCTTCAATAATGCCACCACCTAAAAGGCGATCATTGTCATAAAACACCGCGGCTTGTCCGGGTGTTACCGCTTTATATGGTGCATCGTAAATCACTTCAATCGTCTCTTCGTCGATATAATTGATCGTCACCGGAAGATCTTTTTGACGATAACGGAATTTACAACCAACGTGAAGACTTTTAAAAGGCTCTCCTATCCAATTGATGCTTTTAACGATGGCTCGATCCGAAAGAAGATATTCGTTTTCTTCGCCTTGGGCCACATAAAGGATGTTATTTTTAACATTCTTAGCCACAACAAACCACGAATCGGTCGTGCGATTTTTTAATCCTCCGATTCCTAATCCGCGGCGCTGCCCTAAAGTATAATAAAGGACTCCATCGTGGTGTCCTACCACTTCTTGCGTTACAATGTCAACAATATCACCGGGCTTAGCAGGAAGATAATTATTTAAAAATAATTTAAAATTTCGTTCTCCGATAAAACAAACCCCCGTGCTGTCCTTTTTATCAGCGATCGACAAATCCAACTGATGCGCGATTTTTCTGACTTCGGTTTTATCGATTTTTCCTAACGGAAATAAACAATAAGACAATTGTTTCTCACTCACTTGGGAAAGGAAGTAAGTTTGATCTTTATTTTGATCAAACGCTTTATGAAGCTCCACTCGTCCGTTTGAACGATCGACGCGATAAGCATAGTGACCGGTGGCGATTAAATCGAAACCTTCTTTTAAAGCAAATTTTAAAAACGCATCAAATTTAATATATTTATTGCAAAAGATATCGGGGTTAGGAGTTCTACCTTTCCGATATTCATCGAGAAAATATGAAAAAACCTCATCCCAATACTCTTTGATAAAGTCGATGCGATAAAGATGAATTCCAAGCTTATCAGCGACCGCTTCAGCATCCTTATAATCGGCTTCTTGAGGGCACATTGAATCGTTGATTGTCGGATTACCGAGATAATCATTGTTGGCAAATGCATCCCAGTTTCGCATAAAAGCCGCCGAAACATCATAGCCTTGCTCTTTTAAAAGATAAGCGGCTATCGCGGAATCAACTCCTCCAGAAAGCCCAACGAGCACTTTAATCTTCTTTTCCATCACAATTCCTCACTATCAATCATCAAAGTAAAAGGTCCATCATTTACTAAACTAACTTCCATATCCGCTTGAAAAATTCCTTGAGCGATTGAACCTTTAAACTTCTCTTTTAAATACTCTAGTGATTTCAAGTACAAATCACGCGCTTCATCACTATTCATCGCCTTAACAAATGAAGGTCGTCGTCCCTTTTTAATATCCCCATAAAGAGTAAACTGCGAAATATACATGATTTCGCCGTTGATATCATCTAAAGAAAGATTGGTTTTTCCCATTTGATCGGGAAATAATCTTAACGAAAGCACTTTATCGATCATTTTACAGGCGATAGTATAGTCATCGTGTTCTTCAAATCCCACAAGCAATAAAAAGCCTTTCCCGATTTTAGAAAAGACTTGTTTTTCAATTACAACTTCGGCTTCTTTTACCAACTGTAAAACGACACGCATAGTTTTCACCCGTTTATATTATAAACGAGTGAATTTAAAATCCCAAACAAAACTAAAGATTTTGCTTTTTATGTGCTGACTCTCGCACAAAAACGTTTTTAAAACTGCGATAATCAAACGGGCATAACGGATATAAATACGGAAGATTAAACACTTTGATTTGAACGAGATACAGAAATAATATCGTCGTTGCAATTATGAAGCCAATAGTACCAAAGATTGATGAAATTATTACTAATGCAATAGAAACAACTTTATTGGTAAGCGACAATTCGTAACTTGGAGTCGCAAAGCCGCAGATAGCGCTGATTGCTACGAATAGCAAGATTTCCGGTAAGAATAAACCTAAATCCATCGATACTTGTCCTAAGATAATCGCCGCGACTAACGATAACGCGGATACTAAAGAACTCGGAGTGTGAATAATCGCGATTCTAAAGATTTCAATCAATAAAGTCGCCGCTAAGACCTGAAGTAAAATGGGTGTTTCCGATTCATTTGAAACCGCAAAATTTACGCCATTTGAAAACTCGTTATTCGTTACTAGACATAGCCATAAAGGAATCAAAAACAAAGATACGATTATGGCGACACTTCGTAAAAAACGCGTAAACGATCCGACTAAGGGAGTTTGACGATATTCTTCGACATGCTTTGAATGATCAACCAAAGTGATCGGTGTAATAATCGCGGTACTAGAAGTATCGACTAAGATCAAAGCTTTGCCGTTGATGATTTGAATCGCCGCAACATCGGGACGTTCCGTGTAACGGACAAGCGGATAAGGAGACTTGATTTGTTTAAACATATTTTCTTCAAGGGCTCGATCGGTCATCACCAATGAATTGACATCGACGTGATTGAGTTTATCTTTTAATTTTTGCAACACTTCTTTATCGATAGCATCTTCCACGTAACATAACGCCACTAAAGTTTTAGTTGTTCTTCCGATTTCATATTTCTCTACTTTAAAAGTCGTCGCTTTGATTCTCCGTCTGATTAATCCGATGTTAGTAATAATCGATTCGTTGAATCCATCTCTTGAACCACGTACCGCTTTTTCCGATTCCGGTTCACTGACCGCTCGAGTCGGATAAAAGCGTGTATCAACCAAAAAAGCATAATCTTGATTAAAATATAGAATGACACTAACACCATTATAAAGGGCATTTTTTATTAGTTTTAAATCTGTTTCGGTACTGACTGATCCGTTGAACATCGTATAAAAACTATCTTTTGTTCCACTTGCCCATTTAAAACTTTCCATCATCGTGTTGATGTAGGCTTCACTCACAAGACTCGATACAAAATATAAAATCGCTCTTTTTCTTCCTTCATTGATCTCGCGTCGCACGATATCAAAATTGTTTTTAATATCTATCTCTTCTTGAAGTTTTTTATCGGTCGTTTCAAAAAATATCTTTTTCATACTTTGTTATTGACGTGGTTTAGCGACAATGGAAGCGAAAGTCGCGATGAAAATAGTAAATCCCAAGGTTGCACTACATTTGGTAAGTAATCCTAGTAACATTCCAAGTAGTCCTCCTTCTTTTAAGCCTTCCAAACCACCTTCAACTAAAAGATTTCCAAAATTAGTAATCGGAACGCTTGCTCCTCCACCGGCAAAATCTAAAAGATATTGGTAAACTCCACATGCTGAAAGAATCGCTCCAAAAACCACAAACATCGAAGTGATGTGTCCGGGGGTAAGTTTACTGCGATCGTATATGATTTGCGCAATTAAGGCAAAAGCACCGGAAACCAAAAAAGCGTAAAGATAAATCATTTTTAATCCCCCACCCTTTCTAATTCCACCGCATGTGCGACAACCGGAATCACGTTTTTTTGACCGACAGATGTTTTTGAATGTAAAGCACCTGTTCCCACCAAAAGAATTCTTTTGATCTCATTGCGGGACATTTTATTCAAAATATATCCATAAGTAGTGATTGCAATACAGCCACATCCACTACCTCCTGAAAATTTATCTTTTTCACCTTGTTCATAAACTAAACTTCCTGAATCGATGTGATTGTAGAAAACTTTCCCTTCTTTTTCAAACATCTCTTTCAAAATCTTACTGCCAACTTCTGAAAGATCGCCGGTCATGATTAAATCATAATCTTTAAATGATTTTTTGCTATGTTTTAAATGAGATGCGATCGTATCGAAAGCCGCGTATGCCATCGGGGATCCCATATCATTGACGTCAGTCCACTGCACATCGTGCACTTGACCAAAAGTGCAAGCAACGACTTTAATCTTTGTGGCCCGAGTTCCAACAAGCGCGGCACCGGCACCGGAAACGGTGATCGTTGTCGCATCTTTTTTTTCAATTCCATACTCAGTAGGATAACGAAATTGACGTTCAGCAGAACCATAATTAGACGAAGAAAAACAAAGCGCATTTTTTGCACATTTAGAAGAGACGAAAGTTGCGGCAAGTGCCAAAGATAACATGGCCGTTGAACACGCCCCGTATACTCCGATAAATGAATAAGGCATTTCTTTGGCCAAAAAATTCGACACTGCCAATTGGTCGGTTAAATCGCCGCCAAAAGCCACATCGATATCCTTAGAACTTAATCCCGATTTTTTCAAAGCCGTCAATATCGCGGTTTTAGACATTTCTTTTTCGCCTTCTTCGTAACTTTTTTGATTGGCGTAGATGCTATCAAAGCAGTAATCAAAATATGGTTTTAAAGGTCCGTTAGCCTCTTCAGGACCCGCCACAGCGGCGGAAGACTGGATGTAGACATCCTTAAATTTTAAAGTTAAGCTCATAGCGGAACTCCTACGAAAGTCAACAAGTAGCGAATCACGCAAAGAATCACCGCAGAAAAAATTCCATAAGTTATGACCGAACCCGCCAAAGCAAACATTCTAGTTCCAACACCGAAGATTGGTCCTTCAAATTTACCTTCAATCGCTGCCGAAGTCATCGAATTAGCAAATCCGGTTGTCGGAATAAAAAGACCTGCGCCGACAATTTGAGCCATATTATTATACCAGCCGACCATCGTCAAAACTGCCGCTAGAAAAACAATGACAATCGCCGAGAATGACATCGCCTCGTTTTTTTCTAATTGCAGTACATTGATTCCAAGATCAATCAATGACTGAGCAAGAATTCCCATGAGTCCCCCGCTGACGAAAGCGAGAAATCCATTGCGCACCATATGTTTTTTTGGTGCATTGTTTTTCACAATTTCTGAATATGTAGTATAATCCATTATTTCACCTCAAAATTTATTGTGTGAAAAAATAGATTTTTTATGATTGAAGTTTTAAATTTTTTATATCAATATCTCCCGCAGTTTATCGATAATCTTTTTTTCAATTCGTGAAACTTGTACTTGCGAAACAAATAAGCGCTCGGCAATTTCGTTTTGTTTCAATCCTTGATAAAATCGTAATTCAATAAATAGCCGTTCTTTGGGTTCTAATTTTTCAATCGCCATTTTAATCTCTAAATTATCGGTAAAATCACTGGTTCGATCTTTGATGGTATCAATTAAAGTAATATCTTCTTCGTCACTTAAAGTGCTATCTAATGAACATGGTTTATATTGCGATTCGTAAGCAAAAACAATATCTTCAATCGACACATTGAGATATTCACTAATATCACTTAACGTCACATTGCGTAAAAAATTTTTTTCCAATTCTTCTTGGGCTTTTACAATCGCTTGATATAGTTCTTTTGTCGAGCGAGAAACATGAAGCGCTTGCTTTTCACGAAAGTATCTTTTGATTTCTCCTAAAATCAATGGTACCGCATAAGTAGAAAATGAGACATCATAAGAAAAATCAAAGTTTTGAATGGCTTTGATCAATCCGATGTTAGCTACTTGTAAAAGATCTTCTTGATCTTCTTTAGCATAATGATATCTTTTTAACAACGAATAAATCAATAATTGATTTTTAGTGATCGCTTCTTCAAGTGCAACGTGATCTCCCTCTTGTGCCTTTTTTATTAAATCCAAATTATCGGCTAACTGTTCCATAAGCGACACTTTCATGGGTGATTTTTTTCTTGATTACAAGCTTGCATCCCATTCCTGGCAAAGTCTTAATCGCAAAACTATCAGATAACGTCTCCATAATGGTAAGTCCCATTCCCGCGCGTTCCAAATCAGGGCGAGTCGTATAATGAGGTTTTCGTGCTTCCTCTAAATTTTCAATTCCTTTACCATAATCCGTGATTGTCAATTCTAAGTCTTCCCCATCGATTATCGCTTTTAAAAATACATCTTTTGAAGCGTCCAATTCATATCCATGAATAATCGCGTTAGAAACTCCTTCGGCGATGATAGTTTTTATTTCTCCAATTTGTTCTAAAGAAGGATCAAGAGGAGAAATAAAAGCAATAACTGCTTGTCTAGCTAGCACTTCATTACTTAATGAAGCCGAAAATTTCAATTCCATTTTATTAATCATAAATTTATCCTCGCTTTCTTTTTAAATTGAGCTGTGCTTTGATATTCTTCGATAATCTGCAAAATTCCGGTTATTTGAAAAATTTTTCGTGAATAATCATTTAAACCGGTGATTCCGACTACGCCACCGATTTTATCAATTTCATTGAATCTTCCTAAAATTAATCCGATACCCGATGAATCGATAAACTGCAAATCTTTAAAATCAAAAAGCAACATTCTCGGTCCAAGTTTTATCATTTCTCGATGAATTTTATCGCGATAAGTCATCGTTTTCATCGAATCAAGTTCTCCGGAAATTTTAATGACAAGGCCTTCATCAAAAGCGGTAAACTTTATTTTGTTTTCCATGATTTTTCCTCCCGTTACTAGATTTTAGCGCAATCAAAAAAATCTTTTTTAGCATTCGACCTAGCTCGACAAATAATCTCAAAAATTCGTTCGACAAATTTTTTACGTAAAACAAAATTTAAATTAGTGTATTTAGCAATCTTTTAAAATATCTAAAGTTGTTTATAAAGTTATTTTTGAAATATTTAGCATATCGCAATTTTTACATGATAAAAAAATATAAATAATATTAAAAAAGTGTAGTTAGTTACTAACCACACTTCAGTGAATTTTATTTATCATTAGCCATTGATTTTATGCAAACAGTAATCCTAGATTATACAATAAATAATCCCAAAAATTTAAACCTTCTAATGCTTCTTTGACATAAACCGGATAACGATATTGTCGTCCTGCATAAGTTTCAACTACCAATTCCCCGATAATCTCCTCTTCATCAATAGGAGCATAATCGCGAAATAGTTCGATTTTCAGTTTTAAACTTTGTAAATCTTCTCCCTTATCAACGATAACATCAATGCGTTTTTTCGTGATAAGCGATGTGTTGCGACTTAAAGTATTATTGAAATTGTACATCGTTAAAGTATCATTTTCATTAAAGATGGTCTTCATTTCGAGTTTTGAAAAACCATAGTCTAGCAAGCGAATGGTATCTTGCGAACGCTTTTGAATTGTTTCCTCTTTCATCACTACCGAAAGAAGCCTTAGTCCATTGCGTTTAGCGGTCGCTGTTAAATTATAACCGGCTTTTTTGGTAAATCCGGTTTTTAAACCATCCAAGCCATCATAGTATTTTAAAAGTTTGTTGGTGTTTACTAACCAAAACGGAGATTCTGTATCTTCTCTAACATAGGCTTCTTCTAAGCGCGAAAAACGTAAAATTTGTTCCCCGAATGTTAATAATTTTGCTCCGATTCTCGCCATATCCCGAACACAAGTTACATGATTTGGATCATCAAAACCGGTTGCATTGGCAAAATTGGTATTCGTCATTTCAAATTCTCTGGCTTTGTCATTCATCATGTTGATAAATGCATCGTTAGAGCCGGCGACAAATTCACCAAGAGCGACGATCGCATCGTTTGCCGAATTGACTGCGACCGCTTTAAAAAGATCTTCGACGCTCATTGATTCATTAGGTTCTAAAAATATCTGAGTGCCACCCATCGAAGAAGCGTAGGTAGAGACGATCACTTGGTCATCCCAAGCAATTTTATGATTTTCGATTGCTTCCAATACTAAATACATCCCCATCATTTTAGTCATTGATGCCGGATATAACACTTCATCAGCATTTTTTTCATAAAGTACCGCACCGGAAATCGGTTCTATTAAAATGGCCGATGGCGCATTTAAATCCAGTTCTTCTTCGGCATTAGCCATCGTGACATTAAAAGGCATCAACGAAGCACATACTAGCATTAAACAAGTACACAATTTAAAAAGTTTCATACTTTTCACCTGTTTAAAGATATGAATCATCCTATTTAAATAGACTAATATTAAATGCAAAAAAAACTCTCAAATGATATCATCCGAGAGTTTAATATTTAAAAACACAATTTTAATTTTTTATATAAGATACTTTATTTCAATTCTTCTATGATTTTGACACCGGAAGAAGTTCCGATTCTTGAAGCCCCAGCTTCAATCATTTTCAAAAAATCTTCCTTGGTTCTTACACCACCTGAAGCTTTGACACCACATTTGTCTTTTACAACATCGCGCATTAATTTTACATCATGCTCCGTCGCTCCTCCGCTTGAAAATCCGGTAGAAGTTTTTACAAAATCCGCACCGGCTTCTAATGATAACCGACAGGCCCGTTCTTTTTCTTCATCAGTTAAAAGACACGTCTCAATAATTACTTTTAAGACACAATTCGGAACTGCTTTACGCACTTCTTCAATGTCGCGTTTTACATATTTATCATCTTTTTCTTTTAATCGTGAAATGTTGATGACCATATCAATTTCACTTGCACCTTCAAAAGCAGCTTCTCTAGCTTCATATGCTTTAGCGGCTGTTGAAGTAGCCCCAAGGGGAAATCCGATAACCGTGCAAACTTTAACATCCGTTCCTTTAAGTTCTTTAAGGGCGAGTCCTACATAACCCGGATTAACACAAACCGAAGCAAAATCATACTTTCGCGCTTCTTCACAAAGTTTTATAATTTGCTCGTCACGAGCATCGGCCTTCAATAAGGTGTGATCGATAAATTTATTATATTTCATAATTTCTCCTTCTTATTTATATTATACCATTATACTTTGCAATTTCCACTGACAAAAAAAGACCACCAGGGTCTATACAATATTCGCGTCAATGGATAAATTGGTTTATTAGAGCAATGAATCATTTGATACGCTTATTTTTTATGTGGTTTTACTTGCGTTGTATTAATTTATGATGAGGGGATTGAGATAGAAAAACTTCAGTTCCTTTTTTAATTTTTGAATGTTAAAAAGGTCATCGAAATAAAAAAAAGACCACTATTATGGCCTTCTCTTTTCCTTTTTTAATCTTTTTTTACATCGACTACCGGTTTTCCGTCATAGTAGCCACATTCCGGACACACGCGGTGTGAAACAATTTTTGCTCCACAATGTTTGCAAGTAACCAAACCACTTACATGAAGTTTAAAATGTGTTCTACGCATTCTTTTAGTAGTTTTAGATGTTCTTCTCGCTGGAACTGCCATCTTTACACACCTCCTAAATCTTTACGACACAATCGTAATTATATATAACCCTAAATTTTGTGTCAACTAAATTCATTGAAAATTGAATTTAAGTCACTTTTCTTCATTTGGTACATGATAGGTAGTTTTTATAAAGCGTCCCAAAAGACACTCATCGCTTTTAACATAGACTTCTAAATAATTAGATGTTAATCCGCGATAAGCTTTTTTCTTCTCATCATACTCTTCAATTAAGACCTCTAAACTTTCCCCATCAAAACGTTTTTGATATTCTCGTTCTAGCTCTTTGCCAAGCGCTAATAAACGATGAACGCGATCTTTTTTGATTTGCGGGGCAATTTGTCCTTCCATTTTGGCCGCTCTTGTACCAGGGCGAATCGAATAAGGAAACACATGCAAAAAAGCAAAACCGCATTTTTTAATAAATTGAATCGTCTCTTCAAACTCCTCTTCACTCTCTTGAGGAAAACCGACAATCACATCACACGCTAAAGCAATATTTGGAATTCGTGTTTTAACTTCTTTGATTCGCGAAAAAAATTCCTCAGTATCGTATTTGCGATTCATTCGCTTTAAAACGCTTGAAGAACCTGATTGAAGAGGAATATGCAAATGGCGACAGATTCTTGGGTCGCTTACAATTAAATCAATCAATTGTTCGTTAATTTGACTTGCTTCAATCGACGAAATGCGTAGACGTTTAAGCGTCGGATTTTCGTCTAGGATTCTTTTTAATAATGTCACAAAATCGATATTTCCGAGATCTTTACCATAACTTGCGGTATCGATTCCGGTTACTACAATTTCGTTATAACCATTATTTATTAGTCGCTTTACCTCATCGATGACGCTTTGAGGATCGCGAGAGCGAGATTTTCCGCGCGTAAAAGGAATAATGCAATACGAGCAAAAGTTATCGCATCCATCTTGAATTTTTAAAAATGCCCGTGTATTATCTTCAAATTTTTGAATCTTCAAACATTCGTATTCACGATCTCGCTTCATCATTTGTGAAACCGACTTGCAAGACTTATTTTGATATTCTTCAAGTCTTTCGATGATTTTACCTTTATCGGCTGTTCCAAGCACAATATCGGCTTCCCCATTATCGATGAGTTTTTGAGCACCTAGTTCAGCAAAGCACCCCATCACCACCCGAATCGATTGAGGATTTTCTTTACTTAAAGAATGAATTTTCTGTAAGGATTTATTAGCTCCTACTTTCGTAACAGCGCAAGTGTTAACGATAATGATATCAGCTGGTTCTTCTTTGCATTCATAGTATCCGTTTTGATTGAGAAGTTCTTTCACCGCCTGACTTTCATAGGCATTTACTTTACACCCTAACGTGACTATTTTATAAGACTTCATCGCGTTCCCGTCCTTTACGATAGATTTTGGTTTTTTTGATCATTCTAAGAGAAAGTTTACGATATAAAGCGTGATGCATTCGATGGCTTATAAAATTATTTTTCCGTAAACAATCGATAAAATCATTTCTTGACGACGAATAAAAGGCATCGACCACTTCTTCGATTCTTCGCAAAATATGGTGATGATCGGGATGTTTTATATGCTTGTCGAATAAAGTGATTTTAAAGTCTAAGCGTCCCTGATCATTGATGATATAAATAGTTTCAAAATCCGGATGATAGAAGGCACATGAAGTCTTATCGCCTCTAATTTTAATCAAGGACGTAAAATTACTATCATAGATCATGTAACCCAATTCATCTAAAAAATCATAGCATGATGCCGATGGTTGTTCCGCCAAACGATTATAAGGATAAGAAAGCAATTTTTCAGGTTCATTTAAGTAAATATAATTGAGCGCTTTTGAAAAAAACGGAATCACGATGTGATTTAAATCGCTTTTCATCATCGGTCTTCCTTCCATCAAGTAACGGACTTCGCCTTCCATAAAATCTTCAAAGTTTATTTTATTTTGATTTTCGGCTTGATTTTTTATGGCCAATAATGAATGTTCAATCGCGTCTTTATTGTCTAAACCTTTTATAAGAATATTGCCTAAAATTACCCGAAAATCATCATCGTAGTCATTTAACTTATAAATAACAAAAAGATTTCCTAAACGACTCTGGTTTTTTAGAAAAAATTTATAATCGTCAGTATCTTGAATCCGGTGATAATTACCGCCACTTAACCAATCGAAGGTAAAATCCATTTTATTCCTCCTCAAGATGAAGCATCAATGCTCCTAACATTGTAATCGCTGCCGTTTCACTTCGCAAGATTCTTTTGCCTAATGATACACTCTGATATCCATGAGAAATCAAAAATGATACTTCATCCTCTTCAAAACCACCTTCACAACCAACGACAAGTGCAATAGATTTTACATCATGATTGACTTGTTTTATAAATGGCGTGTTTTTTTCATTTTCATAAGCAATAAATTTCGCTTCGGCAAAGTAGGAAGGAATTTCTTTCAATGAGCAAATTTCAACTGATGGAACAAGATTTCTTTTACATTGTTCTGCAGCTTCTAACGCAATTTTTTTAAATCTTGCAATCTTTCTATTCTTATCAGCATCATTTATTTTAACCACTGTTCGTTTTGATTGGACTAACACAATATGCGATACACCAAGTTCGGTTGCCTTTTGTACGATCAAATCATTTTTTTCACCTTTAGCCAAGCAATAGAATAAAGTGATCTCTTGCTTTAGTTCACGTGATTCTTCTAGTTTCGTGATCGTTTTAATTTCTAATGGCGAAAGATTGCTAATTTCACATAGAAAAACAACACCATCGGCGACTACTTCGATTCTTGAGCCTAATTTAGCCCGCATTACGCGTAGAAGATGGTGAATTTGTTCACTATCGAGAACGACGTTATTATTTTCAACTTTTGCGAAATATCGTTGCATATTTATTCTTTATAATTTGCTTTTAAAAAAGCAATTTCCTTAGCGTAACCATCTAATTCATTTGGAGTTTCTAAGATAAACGGAAGATTTTTTAAACATGGGTGATTAATGATTCTTATTAACGCTTCACTGCCAATCATGCCTTCTCCGATTCGTGCGTGACGATCTTTATGAGCTCCGCGAGGATTAATAGAATCATTTAGATGTATCGCCTTTAAGCGATCTAAACCGATGATGTCATTAAATTCGCTTAGAACACCTTCAAGATTATCGATGATATCATAACCACCTTCGTGAACGTGACATGTATCTAACAAAACACCTATTTTGTCTTGTAACTTTATGCCATCTAAAATCTTTTTCAATTCTTGAAACGTTTTTCCAATCTCACTACCCTTACCAGCCATCGTCTCTAAAAGAACCATTGTTTTTTGTTCTTCAAATAACGCTTCATTAAGTGCATCGACAATAAAGCCAATACCAACATCTTCTCCTTGACCGACATGGCTACCGGGATGAAAATTGTAATAATTGTGAGGAATATATTCCATTCTTTGAAGATCATCTTTAAAAGTTCTTAAAGCAAAATCACGTATCGATGAATCTTTTGAACAAAGATTTAAAGTGTATGAAGCGTGAGCGATGATCTTATCGACTTTTAATTCTTCTTTTAACTTTAAAAAAGTGTCAATATCGCGATAATCGAGCGGTTTTGCATCGCCACCTCGAGGATTGCGCGTGAAAAATTGAAAAGTGTTTGCGCCGATTGATTGCGCTTCTTGAAGCATGTGAGTAAAACCTTCAGAAGAAGATAAATGACAGCCGATTTTAAGCATAATAGTTACTCCAATCTTCTAATATTCTATCACATTACCTTTAATATTTCATCATTATGCTATCTAGTATTTTTTTATAATGAGGAGTATAATTAACATACTTAAGGAGTAGTTATAATGAAAAAGATTCAAGCTATTTTATTGCTCACCTTATCACTATTGATAAGCTCTTGTTCTAATGAAATAAGTAAAGTCCAACAGTCATTTTCAACTACCGATTTTCATTCGTCAACATCGATAAATTCATTATTTCCCGTCTTTTGTAAATTACCTCGAAAAATTTCGGAGAAATAAAGTAAAAAAAGAAACTATAATAATAAAAACAAT